>JASFGZ010000271.1:0-6666 GCA_050123495.1 Desulfobacterales bacterium | reverse complement strand
AATGCATTCTTTTACCAGAGCATCCACAATCCGAAAAATAATCGGATCGTTCATAGCGCGTGACATCGTCAGTCCGGTGACCGCACATACCGGATTCATGCAGGCGTTCATAACACTCTTGCGCCATACCATTGAGATGATGTTATCGGTATGTTCGGTTGTGAGTTTGCATTTGCTCAACACTTGGGCGATAACCATCGCCGCGTCTCGGGATTCCGGATCCAACTCCTGAATGTAATGGGGCGGGTGGTGAAACGGTATTCTGACGTGAGCCGGTCCAATCAGGGCACACCCGTAATTTACGACCGCCCGCATAACATCATTCTTGCCCAGTGTTTTTGCGAGTTCCAGTTCGGTATCAATTCCATTTTGCCAGCTGACAATCGCCATGCCCTCACGGTGAAAGCCCTCGATGGCCGAGGCGATCAAAGGCAGGGCATTGGCTTTGACGGTGATGAAGATGACCTCCGGGTTAACGTCTGCCAATTCATCAACATTGGTGCACGTCCTGCTGACTTTTTGCTTGAGGTTTTCAGCGCCTTCCAGAATAATTCCGCGGTCTAATGCTGGACTCACTATATCAGGGATTACATCGCAAAGAGTCACTTCATATCCACCCTTGGCGAGGAAGCCGGCGACGATACATCCTACCGGACCTGCGCCGACCACGGCGAATGATTGGGGACTAAAATTGGACGCATCACTCATATCCTACCTCCCCGTTAATGTTGTTGTTAACGAAGCGAAATATCGTAAAGTCCTTACACTGATCTATAGCTACGGTAGCGTCAGAGAAAAATCCGAATATCGAATTTCGAATTTCCGTCGAGCGGCTACCTTTCCTGTTTGGGGCGTTCATCAATTACGCGCAGGGCTTTACCTTCACTGCGGGCGATGGATTTCAGATCCACCAGCTCCACGTCAACGCCGATACCCATCATGCCTTTGATATGGGCGGCGATTTTGCCTTCGATTTCATGGCGTCGGGCTTCACCGGCATTGTAAACTTCTTTTTTGCCTTCCACTTGAACGCTGAGATGATCCAGGTACCCCTTTTTGCGCACCACCAGCCGATATTGCGGTTCGACCTCCTCAATTTCCAGAAGCAGGGCTTCGATTTGTGACGGAAAGACGTTCACACCGCTGATGATAAGCATGTCGTCCGAGCGGCCATAGATTTTATCCATCCGAATAAAGGTTCGACCTTCATGCCCGGGCTCGCGCCACAGGCGCGTAATGTCTTTGGTGCGATAACGAATCATGGCCATGGCGCGTCGCTGCAGAGACGTAAAGATCAACTCTCCTTTTTCACCTTCGGGCAGGGGTTCCAAGGTCTGCGGGTCTACCACTTCCGCCAGAAAATGATCTTCGTTGATGTAAAGGCCGTTTTGATCAGCGGCATCATATGCCACCCCGGGTCCGCACAGCTCGGTTAAGCCATAGGCCTCCATGGCTTTAATACCCATTCGTTCTTCGATTTCCTGACGCATGGCAATGGTCCAGGGTTCGGCGCCGAACACGCCAACCCGCAAGGGGAGTTTTTTTATATCAACATTCATTTCCTCGGCTCTTTCGGCGATGGTCAGTGCATAAGAGGGTGTGCAGAACAGCACATCTGAATTAAAATCCTGCATGATGGTAATCTGACGTTCGGTCATGCCGGCGCCGGTCGGCACCACCGTACAGCCGATGGCCATTGCTCCCTGATGAAACCCGAGGCCACCGGTAAAAAGACCGTGACCGTAAGCATTCTGGACCACATCCTCTTTGCGGATACCGGCAGCATAAAGGTTACGGGCCATGCATTCTATCCATTGTTCGAGGTCTTCGGCGGTATAGGGGCCGGTGATCGGCTTGCCGGTTGTACCTGAAGACGCATGCACACGGACCACGTCTGCTAAAGGCACGGCGCACAGGCCGAAGGGATAATTGTCTCTCAGATCATTTTTAACGGTAAAGGGGAGTTTGGCAACATCTTCCAGGCTTTTGAGGTCGCCGGCTTTGACCCCCATTTCTTTGAATTTATCTCTATAAAACGGGACCTTCTCAGATACCCAGGCGACGGTTTCTTTCAGTTTCTTCAATTGGAACTTTTTAAGCGCTTCCACCGGCATGCATTCAAACTTATCATTCCAGGGCATGATCTTCCTCCTTTTTGAGATAGGTTCTAAATGGTTATAATAGCGATAACCCGTAATTTTATTTAAAAGGCACACGGGTGAATAAGAATCGGGTATGGCCCGTTGCCAATTTTAATATCAGAATGGGATCTGACCGACCATCGCCATTAAATCACACCGACTTGGCGGCAGCTTCAAAACCCAGTTCAAAGGCCTTGATATTGATATCCACAAAGGCCTTTTTGGTGGATGTCCGAATGGCTTCTTTAACGTTGTCAGCCGATACCGGCATAATTCCGGTTTGAATAAGCGAGCCCAGCAGCACCATATTCAAAGACATGATATTGCCGGCCTGTTTTGCGAGTGCCTGGGCATCAAAAGCAATCAACCTGGCGGTTTTATTGCGGATTAACTCCTGAAGCGCCTGTATATCAGGATAAGTTCCTTTGCCGATGGCCACCGTAAACGGCGGCAGCGGTGCCGTATTGGTGATTACCACGGTATCGGCATTGCATTTGTTTAACGCGCGCAGCGTTTCCGAAGGCTCGAAGCCCAGCAGCACATCCGCTTCGCCATCTGAAATGATCGTGCTGTCCGCATCTCCAAAAACCACTGCGGACTCAACCACGCCACCCCTCTGGGCCATTCCATGGATTTCACTCATGCGCACAGGCATGTCGGCCATCAGAGCTGCTTCGCCCAGCACTTTGGATGCCAGCAGGTTTCCCTGTCCCCCAACTGCTACGATGATCAATCTTTTTGTTTGCATAAAAATGTCCTATAAGTGTTGTATGGTGTAATTTATATGAACAGCATCAAAATCTAATGTGTTTGATTAACTCTAATATGGAGTACTGGAGTGTTGGAGTGCTGGAAGGTCGATCCCATGAAAGATCGCCAGTTCAATTTTTCACCCATTACTCCATTACTCCAATACGCCAGTTTTCATGATGACACCAGTCATCATGACGCTTTTTCCTTTTCTTTCGACCGGACCGGCACGATTGCTTTTTCCGGGCAAATCTGGGCACAAACGGCGCAGCCTGTACAAAGGTCCGCATTAATGCGAACTTTTTCGCCTTCCATGTAGAAAGCCGGGCAGGCCAGTTCATTGACACATTCTCTGTGATTTTTACATTTTTCGCTGATATGAAAAGGCTTGCCTCTGGCCTTTTTAAGACTCTGGGCATAAAGGACGCACGCTTCTTTGGATATGATGACCGATACGCCCTTATAATCGATAGCCTCCTTAATGGCTGCGATGCTCTTACTTACGCGAAAAGGCCTGATCACCGCCACATGGGGCACGCCGATGGCCCGGACGACTTTTTCAATCGACACCCGGCCATAGCCGGTCAGATTAAAATCCCCCATATCAACACCCGGATGCGGTTGATGACCGGTCATGGCCGTGGTGCTGTTATCCAGAATCACCAGGGTAAAATTGTGGTTGTTAAACACGGCGTTGACCAGACCGGGGATTCCGGAGTGAAAAAAAGTGGAGTCTCCGATAAAGGAAATGACTTTTTTATCGGTGGCAGTTGAAAATCCGCACCCGGTGCCGACCGATGATCCCATGCACAACAGGAAATCCGCGGCTGAGAGCGGGGGCAAAAGGCCAAGGGTGTAACAACCGATATCTGTGGGAAATATGGTGCCGAGGCCCTCGGCCGCCTTTTTTACCGCATAATACGTCGCGCGATGGGAACAGCCGGCACACAGGTTGGGCGGCCGCGCGGGTACTTCCGGAACATCGGAAATATCTGGCACGGCGACGGGCGTGTATGGAATTTCAAAGAACTTGGCTATATTTTCTCTCACCTGGGCCGGGTCGAACTCATACAGACGGGTAAACAGATCTTTGGCTTTTCCCCGAATCGGCAGGGTTAATCCTTCTTCCTGTGCAAAGGCCTTGACCTGTTCTTCCATGTAAGGTTCACCTTCTTCGATTATCAATACTTTTTCACATTTTTTCAAAAAGGCTTTTATTGCTTTTTCGGGCATAGGGTATGAAAAACCCACCCGAAGAATTTTGACTTTATCGTCGATATGTAGCTCTTTGATGGCATCGGATGCGTAATTGTAGCTGACACCGTTGCAAACAATGCCCCATTTTCCATCGCCGTTGATGAAATTATACGGCGAGGTATCGGAAAATTCCTGGGCTTTTTCGATGTTTGCCAGGAGCTTAATGTGTAATTTTCTGGCAACCGCCGGCACGGTGACGAGGTTGAAGGGGTCTTTGGCAAAATCACCTTTGGTTTTGGTTGCTTTTATTTCCCCCAGGCGAACAATTCCGGAAGAGTGGTTTATGCGTGTGGTGGTGCGAAACAGAACCGGTTCCTGCAGTTTTTCAGAAATCTCAAATGCATGTGCCACCATATCTTTGGCTTCTTCCACCGATGATGGTTCCAGCATCGGTAGCCCGGAAAGTTTGGCATAAAAGCGATTGTCCTGCTCGTTCTGGCTGGAAAACATGTAGGGATCATCTGCGGAAACGACCACCATCCCGCCTTTGACACCGACGTAGGCCAATGTCATAAAGGCATCCGCCGCTACATTCAAGCCTACATGTTTCATGACACACATGCTGCGCACACCGGAATTGGCAGCTGCGGCCGCTACTTCCATGGCCACCTTTTCATTGGTGCTGTATTCAAAATACAGATCGCTCTCCTGGGAGGTCTGGAAAAATTGAAGAGAAATTTCTGAAGACGGTGTGCCGGGATAGGTACTGGTAACCGCTACACCCGCTTCAATCGCTCCCCGGGCAATGGCTTCATTGCCCAGAAGCAACATTTTTTGTCCTGGGTTTTGGGTAAGTAGTTTGTGCATTGAATTCACCTCTTAGAGATTATTAGATTATCAGAATGTTGTCGAAGCTGCAAAAGCGCGGTTCGTTCACCAATTTCATTTCAATTCTTAGCTATTTTTTAAAAATCTGTCAATAAAACGAAAAAATACCATTTTCTTGTTGAATCTAATGATTAGCTACATTAAAGCTACATTGTATTTCCTGTCAAGATAAAATATCGAAGGAAAATCTTATGATTGTGCGGAATTTAAGAGACAAAGCGGTTATGGAGACCACCTATTTGGCACATGGGGGTGCGATTGCTCAGATGGTTTTGGATCAGCGAATCTTAAAGGAAATTGGCTTTCTGGCAGTTGCAACGCTGGCACCTGGAAAGGAAATCGAGGCCCACGTGGACCCTATGGAGGAAATATATTTTGTGCTGAGCGGTTCCGGTGAAATGGGCGTGGATGCTGAAAGTCGTCAGGTCGGGCCGGGTGATGCCACCTGGTTGCCCGCAGGATCAAGTCATCGTCTGTTGAATAATGGGAAGGAGGATTTGGTGATTCTTGTGGTGGCTTCACCGAATTGGTAATTGTCCGCAGTCTGTTGTTGGTTGGCCGTTGATCGATAACTTCGATTTAATTTTCAACGGACAACGGACTACAAACAACGGACATTGAGCGAGACGCTCAATCATTTTTTGCGGGTATAGATCGTTTTGTACTGGTCCGGCTTAATTGCCATGCAACCGGTGCAACCGGGCGCCTCATCAGGATGAAAAGGCTCCAGATGGACCTCCAGCCCGATGTCCCTATACATGTCAGCCATTTCGGATAGACGGGGTTCATCATAGGTGGCCTTTCTTTCCCACCCCTGACGGGTCAGTTCCTCCTGACGCACCATGTTTATCATGCGCCCTTAAATTCAGGTCTTTTGCGGCCCAGTGATGAAAGACCTTCCAGGGCATCGGCCGTGTTGAAACTATCGGGCAGGCGTTCGAGCTCAATTTCCACCGCCTCGGTCATGGATTTTCCGACCTGTTGATCGATGATTTCATTGGCCAGCTTGAGTGCCAGCGGCGCCTTGTAACCGATGATTTTTGCGGTTTTGGCTGCAATTTCCTGCGGCACGCCTTCGGGTAGCTTCCCGGCCAATAACCGGGACGTATTTTCGCTGTTGCACATCTGAGCCAGCGGTTTAAATTTGTCCGGCATTTCACGCGGCTGATATTTATCCGGCTTTGCTTTCGATACCAGTTCGGTAATGGTGGGACCAACCTCTATCGGTTCGACAATGCAGGTAACGATTCCCAGTGCCTGTGCATCCGCTGCGCTGATCGGTGCACCGGTAAAGACATAGTATTTGGTAAGCTCCGGTCCGACATGACGCGCCATGCGCAGCATTCCCCCCAGGCCGGGATAGATGCCGATGCCGGTTTCGGTAAATCCCATGGAACCGGCAGGTGTCGCAATGATTACCTGGCAGGCCAGGGCCAGTTCACTGCCGCCGCCTAACGACAAACCATCGAGCAGGGCAATGGTCAGCTTTTCTGAATTTTCGATTTTAAGGAGCAGTTCGTGACCCTTGCGGGTGAATTCAACAATATCTGCAATTTGGTCCGCTTTGATCTTGTCAATAAAATATTTTATATCAGCTCCGGCCACAAATGCTTTGCCGGCACCCTGAAAAACGACGGCCTTGACATCGGGATTTTTTTCAGCTTCTTCAAACCGCCGGGCAAGTTGAGCC
>JASFGZ010000270.1:0-6682 GCA_050123495.1 Desulfobacterales bacterium | reverse complement strand
TTATCATTTCGATCAGGTGCAGCAATGCAGTCGGGGCATTGCCGATGACATAAATGCCGTCGGCCATGTCGGAAATAGCGGCATCTACCGCCGCATGGGCGCGCGTGGTTCCGGCGGACTTTGCTTTTTCATGAACGACACCCGCATTCATGTAGCACTTTACCGTTACGCCAAATGGTTTCAGATCTTTTTGACGAATTCCGGCCCGCGCCATATGGGTGTCTGTTATAATCGATTTGCCACCCCGAATGGCAGCCATGCCGGTGGCCACGGCATCCGGATGGAAGCGCACGCTGTCTCTGTATTCAAAATCAGCACTGGTATGAATCATGCGCCGCACCACCGGCCATTGTTCATGCGAAAATCCGTGGGGCCCGACTTCCCGGTCAATTATTTTAAAACTTAACGTTTCGATTTCATCGGGTTTCATAACCGATTAATTCCTTTCGTCCCGATAAGCAGCACAGGCGGATACAAAGCTTTCGGCCACCTGGGGCTGACTGCCGAAGTGCAGATGGGTATAGCTGCCCATAGTGCGATTTGTATAATATCCTTCCGGCGGTTTATCCACACCGGCTCTATCTGTCAGACGATAAACCGTATCCATTCTGGATTCTGATTTTCTCAGCTCCGAGTAATGAAACTCATGGCCGCGAATGGTTTGGCCGGATGGACCGATGATCGTATCTTTTGTCAATGTGATCTCTCGATAACCCAGGGCTTTCAGCCGCGAATACATCTGGGTTGAAAACGGAAAACAGCCCGTCATTGGATATCGGATGCCTTGCTGGTTCCACAGCTCTGCACACAGATACATGAATCCGCCGCATTCCGCATAGATTGGCATGCCTTTCTGACTACCCGCCCTGATCTGTTTGCGCAAGCGGGTATTGGCTGCCAGCCGGTCGGCAACGAGTTCGGGATAGCCGCCGCCCAGATAAAGTCCGTCAAGATCAGCAGGCAGCCGCTTGTCGACCATCGGCGAGAAAAAAACGAGATCCGCGCCAGCGACTTCTAACAGGTCGAGATTATCCTGATAATAGAAGCAGAAGGCATTGTCCCTGGCCACCCCGATACGTACGGGGTTTTTTATTGGATCAGCTTTGGTGGCTGTTTTTTCAACCGGGATGTTAATTTCCGGAAGACTTTCCAGCAGGTGATCGATATTCATGCTGTCTTCGACAATGGCGGCCAGCTTTTTGATCTTCGCATCGGATAACGGGTGATCCTCCCGGGTAACCAGACCCAGGTGTCTTTCCGGTATGTAAATTTCTTGATTACGGGAAACGCCCCCCAGACATTGCATTTTCACATTATCTTCTAAAGCGTCGGTTAGATAATTTAAATGACGCCTGCTTCCTATTTTATTGAATAACACCCCGGCATAAGTTAGATTCCGGTCGAATTTTTCAAATCCCAGGATAATTGCCGCCGCACTGCGAGCCATGCTTTTGGCTTCAACAATTAAAACCGTTGGCAGCCCCAGCCATTTGGCCATCTGGGCAGTGGAGCCGGATTCGGTTTTGCCGTCATATCCATCAAACAGCCCCATCACCCCTTCGATAACCGCTACATCCGCTGTGCCGGCGGTATCTCGGAAACAGGCTAAATTATATGCCTGCGATAGCATCCAGCCGTCCAGATTGCGGCTTACTCCGCCGGTGATGCGGCTGTGATGCCCGGGATCGATAAAATCCGGGCCGACCTTAAACGGAGCGACCTCTAAACCGCGTTGAGCCAGCGCAGCCATCAACCCTAATGTGATGGTGGTTTTGCCGCAGCCGCTATGGGTGCCGGCGATTACGAGACCTTTGATATCTAAATCTCCTTGTTTTTGGTGTTTAGCATTTGGTGTTTAGTGTTTGGTGCATGAACGGAGATGTTGATGACCTTTTTACCAAACACTAAATACGAAATACCAAACATTATATTCTTAAAAACTATTTGCTTGATTAAGAATTTTTTGCGCTTTATCGCCAAAAAATTCTGGGTATAGGATTTTGCCGATTCTTGCGATTCCATCGAGCAGCCGGTATGTTGGCCGGGAGACAATGTGTTCATCTACAATGTATATTTCGTTTTGATGCACGGCTTTAATAACCTGATAGCCGGCTTCTTTTTTAATCAGCGCCACGGTCGGTCGATTCATCGCGCCCGATTGGGCCAGGTAAACGTCAATCTGCGGTCCGCGTGCTAAAATGCGCTCTTTTCCGTAATATGCAATATTGGTTTTTCTAACCGGAGCCGCATCGGCGGCGACATTGATACCGCCGGCAGTTTCCAGCGCAAATACCGCCATGGAATGCGGTGAAAAAGTCTTCATCTTGTTGTGGATGGCCTCAAAGTATACTTTCTTTCTGACAGCGATCGAAGCCGTTAAGGTCTTAAATTCTGAAATCGCTGCTTTAAAATGAGCGACCATTTTTAAGGCGCGATCCTGTCTGCCGGTTAAAATACCCAGAATTTGCCAGTAGATGTACATCTCCTCAACAGTACCCGGTTGCAGCGACGCCACTGTAATCCCGCTTTTTTCAAGCCGTGCGACCAATTGGGGATAGCCCCGATCGATCATGGGCCGCAGCAGAACCAGGTCCGGGCGGGCCGCTAAAAACTTTTCCGGGTCGTCATGATAGGAAAACACCGGTTTTTCCAGGGCCTGCGAAGGATAATCCTCATGGCGCGAAACCCCGATAATTTCCTGATCAAGGCCTAACCGGAAAAGATTTTCAGTGTGGGCGCCATACAGGGAGATAATCCGATGACGCGGGTCTTTAATGACAATTTTTCTTCCGGCCTGATCGATGACCCCATCGGGGGCTTCAACCCGGAATTTGTCCCCCATTGCCGTGGGGATATCGAGGCCATACAGCACCCCAAGCGTCAGCAGCCAGCAAATGAGTCGGGTCGTTTGTTTCATGGGTTATTTCTTAAAAATGACCTGCAAAGCGTCGCAGTAAGTTTCCGTATATACTTTTGACTCGACCTTGAAAACAGCTGCAATGGTCTCCGGATTTAATACATCCCGGGCAACACCATGAGCGGCGATCCGGCCCGCTGTCATGAATATCAGATAGTCGCAGTAAACTGCAGCCAGGTTGATGTCCTGCATAACGGCAATTACGGTCTTGCCTTGCTTTTTTACCCGTTGTTCGGAGATATTCAGCAAGCTTAGCGAATAATTGATATCCAGATTGGAGGTGGCTTCATCCAGAATCAATACCGGTGTTTCCTGGGCCAGCGCCCGGGCAAATATCACCCGCTGCCTTTCTCCACCACTGAGTTCAGTTATAAACCGGTCGGTGAAACCGGTGATTTCGGCCTGTTCCATAATCTCTTGAACAATTCTAAGGTCTTCCTCGGAAGGGGCCGAGAACCTGGGGATGTGCGGATAGCGGCCCATCATGACCACCTGTTCTACGGTAAACGGAAAATTGATGTAAAAGTTTTGCGGTACCAGGGCAATTTCTTTGGATAATTGTTTTTTTGAATATGTTGAAATATTTTTTCCCCTGTAAAGGACCTGACCGTTTTGCGGTTGGCGGTGTCTGCAAAGCAAATCCAAAATAGTGGTCTTGCCACTGCCGTTGGGGCCAATGATTCCGTAAAATTTTCCGGCATCAAGATCGATGGTAAAATCGTCAATGATCTTTTTATCTGCGTAGTAAAAAGAGACGCTGTTTAAATTAAACGACATGGGAACTATCTCTTCGTAAGACTGTTGCATTTATAGTATTCTTCTTGTTTTCTGTTGCTTGCGGAAGATATAGCAAAAAAACGGGCCGCCGATTAAGGCCGTCAGCACACCAATGGGAATCTCCGAAGGCAATACCGCGCGGGTGACGGTGTCTGCAGCCAGCAGCAGAATCGCACCGGCCAGGAACGATATCGGAATCAGTCGCCGATTATCCGGTCCGGTGAGCAAGCGCATCATATGGGGAACCAGCAATCCGACGAAACCGATGATTCCCGATACCGAAACACAGATGGCGGCAACCATCGAAGCGGTTACCAGAAGGGTCACAGTCACTTTTTTCGTATCCACCCCCAACGAGGATGCCATGCGGGCGCCAAGGGACATCAGGTTTAAATCCCGGGCAAAAAACATGAAGATTAAAAAGCCGCAGCCGACAAATGAAAATGTCAGACCCACATCCATCCAGGTCTTGGATCCGAAGCTGCCCATCAGCCAGAAGATGATCACGGCTACCTGCTCATCGGCGATATATTTTAAAAAACTGATACCGGCCGACAATATGGCGGCCACAATGATTCCGGATAGAATCAAATTGGTGGAAGAAACCCCTCCGCCGGAGGCTGACAGGTACATAACAAAGAAAAGGGTGGCCACGGCACCGATAAAGGCAAACAGCGGCACCGAAGCGGTTCCCATAAACCCGATATTCAACAGGATGGCCAGAGAAGCCCCGAAGGCCGCTCCGGCAGAAACCCCTAAAGTATAAGGATCCGCCAGCGGGTTTAACAAAATTCCCTGAAAGACCACACCGGATATAGCTAACCCGGCACCCACGATGGCCGCCGACAGTATTCGGGGAAGCCTGACCTCAAATACGACCACCGGAAATAGTTTATCCATCCCTTCGATCAGGCTCAGTCGTCCGGATATTTTCGCCATTATGATTTTAATGACATCCATTGCCGGCAACTGAATGTACCCCATTGCGGTTGAGATCACAATTGCACCTCCAAGAATGGCGGCCAGCAACATGATTTGTGAAATCGTGGCTTCTCGCAGATTGTTTCGAAGGCTGCTTGATTCTATTTTTGTTAACGCAGACATATTCGCGAAGTTTTTATCCGATTGGCTTTGGCATGGGGTCTTCAATAATCCAGATAATCCTGCCGGATTCTCTTTTAATCAAATTGGGCCAGCACCTTTTTCAGGTGATCTACCCAAATTTCGACGATCTCGTCATATTCAGCCGTACCCTTAAGCACGGGCAAACTTGTGATTCCGGCATTCGTCAGAATCGATTTCCAGGAATCTTCCGCCTCGCCGGCCATATCGTTCATCGCATGATCACCTGCTACGGACATAAAGGGGATCAGATAGGCGGTCTTGATATTTTTGGCCAAAAGCATTTCCTTGATTTGATCGATTTTCGGAGTTCCTTCGACAGCGCCCACAAATACATTGGGATCTTTTCTTTGAAAATGATACATCAAAGCCGCATAGGCGGTGTTGCTGGGATGTGATGTACCGTGGCCCATTAAAATGACGGCATCGGTTTTTTTTCTTGATTTCGGGATGTTCTTCAGAAGGGCATTGACCACCCTTTCGAAATCGCTTTCGGCCGCCAGCAGGGGATTACCCACGATTAAGCGGTCAAACCCGCCGGCCATTTCACCAAAAAGCATCGCATTTTTATGAAGATCATGAAACTCCCACCCGGCAATCGTGTGAAGCGATTGAACTGCCACGTGCGTAAATTTTACGTCCATCATTTTGGCCAGGGCCATTTCGACCGAATCGATAGCGTGCCCCTGTTTTGCCAGCTTTTGCCGGATGAAGGCCGAGGTGTAAGCCCAACGAATCGGGATGTCCGGAAAACGGGTTCTGACCGCGCGCTCAATGTTTTTATAGGATATTTGTGCCTTGGAGATACTGGTGCCAAAGGCCACCAGCAGGATTCCTTTTTTTATCGTGCGTGTTTTTCCATGATCCGAAGTATTCGCAGCCCCTATGATGCATGCGATCGAAAAGAAAACCAGCAGGGTCGACAGGCATTTTTTCTTCATCATTGGTTTCACCTCGGGAGAAAATTTTTTTATCGCTTGGCGTTTGTATGGAAATTAAGTCTGAAAATAAAAAAACCCTTCAAGCTAAAGCTGCTTGAAGGGCTGCACCCAGTTTACTTGACCCTTTTTTATGTATTGCTCGGTCTCTGTCGTTCGCAGAGGGAGGCCCTTGTAAAATTGAACGCTTTTTAACAGCCTCAAAGCTTTCAAGCTCGAGCAATTTGACAAGGCAGGTCTTCTGGCTCCCCCGCCCTTTTAGCAACCTTCCCATCCCGATTGGTCGAAACAGTGGTGTCCGAGGCTAAAAGAGTTCCCTTTTCGTCTGAAACGAAAAGAGCGGGGTTACAGCGGCGGGACCGCTCCTGAATTTAACAGGATTCCCTATTAAGCGTGTGCACCTTATTCCCTGAAATTATCCATTAAGGGAAAAGCGGTTTTAAGTCAAGAAAATTCATCGGTCGCGAGAAAACCTTGACAAATTATTTTGATTAATTTAATTGGATTTGAAAAATTTAATCTAAGATCTGGTGGTTCCTTATCTATACAAAACTGTTTTGAAATTGCCGGATTTTGTTCGAGAGCCCCCGCAAAATGCGGGATTTCACGTCTTGATTTTCTAAATCAAGGTGTTCAAAAGGCGCGTTGAGCACCTCAATCCATAAAATCAGATGCGAAATCCCGACCTGTTGGGCGGGGAATTGGTTCAAAAGCGGAGCGTACACGACAGTACGTGAGCATTTTGAAGCGGTTCGCAACGCAGCTGTCGGGCAAAAGATGGTAATTTATAAACAGTTTTAGGGGTAATAGAGAAACCGGTGTAAAACCGGTACGGACCCGCCGCTGTAATCGGGGACGAAACCCGCAAGATGCCACTGGTTCGGTAACAAACGAATCGGGAAGGCGCGGGGAGTAGGTTGATCCGAAA
>JASFGZ010000269.1:0-6690 GCA_050123495.1 Desulfobacterales bacterium | reverse complement strand
CCAGCAGGATTTATCCTCGCCTTAAGGGGTGAGAAATTCCGAAATGTTTTCATAATGCAAAGGATCTGATATGTCTCGCGGCAGTATTTCTCTGGCGGCACTCCTGTGGTTGATCATTGCCTTTTTCGTGCTTTATCCGCTGTCAATTGTGGTGATGGAAAGCTTCAAAATCTCCGGAACCGACAGCTGGGGCATCCAAAATTTTCTGGAGTTTTTCCAGGACACTTACTATCTTAAATGCTTTGGAAATACCTTGCTTCTGAGCACGCTGTTGCTCGTGACGACCACCGTTTTCGGGATCCCCCTGGCATACATTCTGGCCAGATACCGGCACCGCGGCAAGACCATTTTCACAGCCCTCATCCTTTTACCGATTGTTTTGCCCGCCTTCGCCGGGGTATTTGCATTTATCATCTTTTTCGGCAAATATGGAACTGTAAATCTGCTCCTGATGGACATCGGGTTGATCGAGAAGCCCATTAATTTTATTTACGGGCTCCACGGTCTGGTATTCATACAAGCCCTGCACATGCTGCCGTTTATTGTCCTCGGTCTTTCGGCCGGTTTCACCAACATCGACCCCTCCTTTGAAGAAGCCGCCGAAGTCGAGGGCGCCAGCGGTTTTCGGAGATTCATCACCGTCACTTTGCCGCTTTGCACGCCGAGTTATATGGCGGGCGCCGTGCTCGTATTTCTGTGGCCCTTTACCGACTGGCTGACACCGTTGATTTTGGGACAAGTGGACCTTCTGCCCTCGGTTTCGTACATCAACATCGCCTATCACTTTACCGATATGCACCGCAAGTACATGGGGATTGTGGCGGTGGTTGTTTCTGCCATTGTTTGCATCAGCCTCTTTTTATTAGCCCGGTGGTGGGTCGAGCGGAGAAAGTATACCGGTCTCTCGAAAGGGACAACCTCTGAAGGCAGGGTAATCGAGCCGGGTCCACTGGTGAAATCAGGCGCGTATGTGTACATGATTTTTATCGCCATCCTCGTCCTACTGATTCCGATCGTGCTGGGGTTAGCCGCTTTTTCCAGACGCTGGACCTTTGAAGTATTTCCAACCTATTGGACGCTCGAAAATTTCAGGCTCATCTTGCTGGAAAGCCCGGGTCTGATCAAAAACTCTTTCCTCTTCAGCGGGATCGCGCTGGTTTTTGGGATCACCTTCGGGCTTCCGGCCGCCTATATCATCGTCCGCACCCGTGTTGTCGGCCGAAATGCACTCGACTTTGTGATCACACTGATGCTTGCGTTTCCGGGTATCGCCATCGGCGTGGCTTATCTCCTGGCATTTTGGGACCGTATACCTTTAGCCGCGTACTGGATCATCATGCCGTTGGCTCTGTTTATACGGCGGCTGCCGTATTTTTTGCGGATGGCGCATTCCTCCTACCTGCAGCTGGATACGTCTCTGGAAGAGGCCTCCGAGGTATCGGGCGCAGGTAAAATCAGAACTTTTTTCCAAATCTCTTTGCCGTTGCTGCTCAAAGGGGTGCTGGTGGGTGTGGTGATGTTTTTCATTATGGCGTTCCAGGAGATCTCGACCGCGATTTTTCTTTATCGCGGCGGATGGGAAACCTTGCCCATTGGAATCTACTTGAACTGGCATCGCGGCATGGAGTTCGGCATCGCCGCCGCCATGGCTTTTTTGATGATTGTGATTACCTTTATTCTGCTGCTGATCATATCCAGAATCGGCGGGGGTGTCCTCAAAGCCGCCTGGGGGGCGGGTGAGCAATAAAGGTTCAAAGGTCAGGGACTCAGGGACTTGTTAGATTAGTTTTATTTGTTTCATTAGTTGAATTAGTTGGTTTAAACTGATCCAATTGAACGAATTAAACTAATCAAACCAATTCAACAGATGAAACAGCTGCCAGCTGACTGACACCCGAACCGCGTTTGGCGGAACCTTGAAACGATTGTGTAAGGAGCAAAAAACGATGGCATTTATTGAAATCCAAAACCTGTTCAAGCGCTTTAAGGAAGTCGTGGCCATTAATCGCATACAGCTTGAAGTCAACAAAGGAGAAATGTTGACACTGCTGGGACCCAGCGGATGCGGCAAAACAACCACCCTGCGCTGCATCGCCGGATTGGAGAAACCGGAAGAAGGCGACATCATTATTGACGGCCAGCCGATGCTTTCAAAAGGATTTGTCCCGTCGTCCAAAAGAGGAATCGGTATGGTGTTTCAAAACTATGCCGTCTGGCCGCATATGAAGGTATTCAGTAATATCGTTTACGGATTGAAGCTTCAGAAGATACCCAAGCCAAAAATCCGCGAACGGGCCGGGCAGGTATTGGAACTCGTGGGTTTGACCGGTTTGGAGGACAGATATCCGGCTCAATTGAGCGGCGGCCAGCAGCAACGGGTGGCGCTTGCGCGGGCGCTGGTGACCAATCCCAAAGTACTGCTATTGGATGAACCGCTGAGCAACCTGGATGCCAAGCTCAGAGAAGAATTGAGATTTGAAATCAAAAGCCTGGTCAGACGTATGGGTATTACATCGGTTTACGTCACCCACGACCAGGCCGAAGCCATGGTGATCTCGGATCGCATCGCCGTTATGGATTCGGGCAACGTGGTGCAAATCGGCACTGCGCAGGACATCTATAAAAATCCCGCCAATAGATTTGTGGCCGATTTCATCGGTACCATGAATTTTATGTCCGGCGAGATCGTCGAAGTTCTCCCGGCCGCGGATACGGTTTGCGTGCGGACCGAATTCAGTGAGAAGATGTTGTGTAAGTCGATTGACAGCACGGCTGCTGCACCGGGATCAAAGGTCTATGCGTCTATACGACCAGAGGATGTGCAAGTATTTACGGAATCCCCGCAAGACAGGGAGAACGTGTTCAAGGGTACCATTGCCCATAAGGCCTACCTGGGGAACTTTCTGTTCTTTTTCGTCGACATCAATGACACCATGATCCGGGTGCAGGTTCCGCATCACCTGCCGCAAGAAGAGGGACAGGAACTCTACCTGTTGCTGGATCCGCAAAAATGTGTGGTCCTGTCCTGACAGAACGGCCATTCGCTCTGAAATGCCTCTAGGTTATGCGCTGGCGAACGGTGGCCGATATAAATTCGCTGGCAATGACCACGCCGAATACGGCGATCAGGATCACCGTCACTTCCTGCCACAAGAACTGGTTGATTGAAGAGTAAAGCAGGATGCCGATGCCGCCGGCGCCAACAAAACCGAGAACGGAGGATTCGCGGATATTGATATCCCAACGGTATACGGTGGTGCCATAAATGACCGGCAATACCTGGGGTAAGATCCCCATCCAAAGCACCTGTAAGCGCGAAGCCCCGGTGGCTTCGATGGCCTCAACCGTCCCCGCATCGATCTCCTCGATGGCTTCGGCCACCAGCTTGCCCATAAAACCGATTGAACGAAACGCAATCGCCCATATTCCGGCCAACGGCCCGGGCCCGAAGATGGCGACAAACAGAAGCCCCCATACAACCGTGTTGACGGAACGCGAAGCCACCAAGATAAAGCGTCCCACAAACCACGTCATAGCGTTAAATGTTGTATTGCGGGCCGCCAGAAATGCCACCGGAAAAGCAATCAAAACAGTGACAAATGTGCCCAGTGTTGCGATGTGGATCGTTTCGATCAATGGGTTCACGAGTTGGTTGGCAAAACCCCAATCCGGCGGCCACATACGTACCGCTAAATCTTTGGCCTGCACGTGGGCATCGAGAAAATAGAACCATGGGATGTCGAGATTGCTGATCGACCATACGGCCATAAAGACAGCAACCAAATACGATGCATAGCGCATGAGGGTCTGACCGGGACTGAAACGGCGCCATACCTCGGGGTATTGAACGGCGTGTTCGTCCATCTTCATCGCAAATACCCCCGTACCCAGTTGGAAAAGAATTCACCGAGGAAAACAAGAGCGATTATGGTCAGCAGGATGGCCAGACTGAAATCGTAGTCGTAGCGGCTGAAAGAAGCCGCCAGTACCTGGCCGATGCCTCCGGCCCCGACAATTCCGACCACTGTAGAGTGGCGAATATTGGCGTCCAGTCGGTAGATTGAAACACCGAGATAGCGCGGCAGCGTCTGCGGCGAGACGCAATAGATTAATAGCTTGGGAAAGCTGGCCCCCGTGGCGCGGATGGCTTCCAGTTGCCCCGGCGTCATGTTCTCGATATCTTCGGCGATCATTTTCGAAATAAAGCTGGTACTGTGGACGGTGAGTGTTAAAATTCCTGCCAGGGGTCCAAAACCGAATATCTTGACGAAAAGAATGGCCACGATAATTTCGTGGAAAGTGCGGGATAGAATAATGATCGTGCGGGCGATCAGGTAGACCGGCTTGGGAACGAGATTGCCGGCGCCGCAGATGCCCAGCGGCACTGCCAGGCCCATACCCAGGAAACTGGCGGCCAGCGCCATCTGGACACTTTCCAGCACGCCTCTGATCAACAGTTCCCAGCGCCCAAAATCCGGGGGCACCATACGCGTGATCATTCTCACCGCGCGTGGCAGACCATTGGCCACTCTGGCCCATTCGATCTCAAGGCTGCTGACCGACCAAAAAATGTAGGCCAGCGCCAGCATCGTAAGCCCGTTTCGTATCAGCGGGTTTTCAATTAACCGGATCCGGTGCCATTGAAGTTCTGCACTCCCCTGACTTTCGGCCGATACCTTCATCCGGCGGCGGTCTCCCTCGTGATTCTGTCTTTTTGGTTGGAGAGCCCTTTTTTCGTATCCTGGTCGGTGTCGTCTTCGACCTTTCGGATGGTTGTGCTCCAATCCTCCTCGCCGTAAATGTGAGTAAGCACCTCGGCGGTCACCTGCTGGGAGATTCCGTCAAAGACGATCTGACCTTCAGATAGACCGATGATGCGGTCGGCAAACGACTGGGCCAGACCCACGTCATGGATGTTCACCAGGGCCGGCGTTCCATGCTCGTGGGCCAGCTCCACCAGAAGCCGCATGATCTGGCGCGAGGTCTTGGGGTCAAGGCTGGCGGTGGGTTCATCGACCAGCAAAAGATCCGGCTGTTGCATGAGCGCCCGCGAAATCCCGACCCGCTGGCGCTCGCCCCCGGACAATGCGTCGGCGCGGGTGTCCTGATAGCCGGAGAGTCCGACCCGGTCGAGAAGCTTGAATGCGGCCGCCACATCTGCGGGGGGGAATTTGCGGCGATAGGTTTTCCAGAAACCGACGTAGCCCAAACGGCCCGAGAGCAAATTCTCCATCACGGTCAGACGCTCCACCAGGTTATACTCTTGAAAAATCATACCCATACGCCGGCGCACTTTGCGCAGCTCGCGCCGGTTCAAACGCCGCACGTCAATGTCATCGAGCATGACTTTTCCGGAGGTGGGTTCAACCAGGCGATTGATGCAGCGTATCAGCGTACTTTTGCCGGCGCCGGAAGGGCCAATAATCGTCACCACCTGGGGGGCATCGACCGTGAAGCTCACATCTCGCAGGGCAACTGTCCCGGTGGGATAGACTTTTGAAAGACGGATAATTTCAAGCATCTTGAGTCAACGACCACCCGCACAGCGGGTGGCTTGGATGTTACCGCCAAAGGCGGGAAAAGACAGGGGCGCGAAGTGCCCCAATCGTCGAAAACAACGCGGTTGAACCGGGTGCGTGTTAATGATCATACCGCTCTATGAGCGGGATGCTTTGGATTTTCGTCCGTAGGACGAAAAAATAAGCGAACATCAGTTCGCAATCATTGCGTTTGTGATCGGGTGCCCAGCACCCGATCTGTATACAAACAACCACCCGGTTTGGAAAACCCAATCTCACGCATCGGGTTGCCGCCCACACCAACTGACCGGCGGCAACCCTGCGCGCATTCGTAAGCGTTATTGCTTTTTCTTCTTTTTCTTCTTACCGGCTTTTAATGTTTTGAGAGATTCCTGGTTATAAACAACATTGTTGGCCTTCTGAATCGTACGGATAACTTGCCAGTGCTTTGTGTAGTCGACCGGGATAAAGCAGTTGGCGCGCTTTCCGAAGTCCTTCTCCAGTCCCGAGCCCGTCCAGTCAAAGGTTATAAACGCCTCTTTGATCTGCTTTTGCAGTTTGGGATTCAGATTATAAATAAAACCATAGGAGGTGCCGGGAAATTGATCCGATTCCCAGATGATGCGTACTTCTGATTGATCAAACACCCCGCGCTCGATCATACGCTGCATCACGGTGGATGCAACCGGAGCGGCGTCATAATCTCGGTTCACGACCCCCATAATAGAATTGTCGTGCTTGCCCGAGTAAATGACCTTGTAGTCCACGTCCGGCACAATACCCATATCTTTGAATAAGGCCCGGGGCGCCTGATTGCCGGAGTTGGATGAAGGGGTTACATGCGCGACCTTGCGTCCCTTTAAGTCTTGGACTGTTTTAATATCGGAGTCCTTGTAGGTGATCAACCACAGACGGTATCCTCTAAAGGTGCCGTCCTTGTTGCCCATCATTGCCGCTGGATGAAAGCCGGCAAGGTTGACACCGTATACTGTGGCGCCGGCCGCAAAACCGGAGACATGCAACCGGCCGGAACGCATGGCCTCAACCTGGGCCGCATAGGACTCGGGCCCGTACCATTTTACCTGCTTGCCGGTATTTTTCGCAATATGATCCATCAACTCTTTAAAAACATTTTCGTAAACAGAAGGGTCTTCGACTGCGGTATAGGAGA
>JASFGZ010000268.1:0-6697 GCA_050123495.1 Desulfobacterales bacterium | reverse complement strand
TCAAGGAATGCAATCAATTCACCATATTCAATTTTCAATATTCAATTATAAGGGTTTTACATAGAAGGGCCGAGGATTATTTCTATCCGCCGGTTTTGGTGGCGCCCTTCTTTGGTCTGGTTCGACGCAACCGGCCGATAATAGCTGTACCCGCGCGCCGAGAGCCTTTCGGGCTTCAGCTGACCCTCTTTTTGAAGGAATCTTACCACAGCGGCCGCCCGAGCCGTGGACAGCTCCCAATTACTTGGGAATCTTTCTTTCAAGGTCCGACCTAAAGGCGTATTATCGGTATGTCCCTCAACCAGTAATTTTTGATCTTTGTGCGCTCTGATGGAATCGGCCACCACCAACAATATATTCTTGCCTTTTTCATTAATCTCGACGCTGCCCGAATCAAAAAGAATTTTATCGATGAAGACAACCTTTAAGGTGTCTTCCATTGCCACGAGTTCAATTTCCTCAGCTGCGATCTCCTCTTTTAGACTAGTTGCGATCGTGTTTTTGGTATCATCCAAAAGACGAATGACTTTGTTCTGCAGTTTGATTACGGATTTCTTTTTTTGCAGATCGGTGTTCAGCTGCTCAACATTTTGAGAAAGCCGCTCAACGTTTTGGGAAAGCTTTAAATTAATATTTTTAAGGTAGGTATTCTTTGATTGCAGATCTGTAAGTTTTTCGTTACAGCCCGTATTCGTTTGCTGCAATTTGATTAATTCAGCATCAAGGCTTTTAATCTTCTCTTGGGCCTCATAAAGATCAATGCGGACAAGCTTTAATTCCTTATCCAGCACAGCATTTTGATCTCGCATTTGTTGATGAGTTACACAGGCCGTCAACAAAAGCCATGCCAAACTCAAAACCGCAACGAATCGTTTTTTGCTCATTAGTTTAATTCTGTCAATGGATATTGATGAATTCCTAAAAAGTTTAATTCATCAAGTGTTAGGTGTTACGTGTTTTGTGTTTAGTATAATCTATATGCTGTTATATCTATTTTTTAGAATTTCAAATACGAAACACCAAATACTAGACACGGGAATGAAAGTCCGTTTTTGTGACTTTTTACGATAGCTCCAGTATTAATTTATATCAAAATTTTTATGGTTTTCATAATTATATTTTTTTTAATTTGATATTTGAGTTTTGCACGAGTTGGAAGCTTTCATATGCAAGCCCTTATTCGCGCGGCAGATGCAAGCCTCCGGCTTGCCGCATTGTCTCAAGGGTGAAAAGTAATGAGATAAAAGGTATTCCCGTTGTTAAACAGTGTGTTATGGCAACCCGGGCTCTCAAAAAGGCCTATCTGAATTAAAAGTGGAATGGTGTTACATGTATCACATGGGCGCCCTGAAAGGTTCTGCGTATCCGGTAAGCTCAACATATCCCATTCCTTGCACGGAATGTTTGGCAGCCGAACCACTTATCGATACACTGCCCTCCCAATACGTCACCCCCGTGCTCGCCGGTGTCTGCATCTCCTGGTCGGCCAAATTGGCATCAACGTCTAGCTGAATCGATAATGGAAAAAGAGTCAATCGCCAATGCGTCGGGTACAACGCCTGGGAACGGGGACTTTTCCATTGGTCGAGGACCTCGATGCTGAAATCGTCTATTGTTAAATGCCGGGGGTTACCGGATGGGTCAATGAAGGTCCCGCTGGATGCAGGACTTAAGCCCCCTTTCTCATTTCTAAACTGATAGAGCATGATCTCCGTTCGGTCCGAAAGCTGCAGGCTAAACCAATCCCAGCCGACGATGCCCGGCTCAAGGGGAGCTGTACTGAATTCATGGTCCATCCAGGTTAAACCCTCAACCCTCATCGTTTTTCCGTCCAGCGTGAGCGTACCGTCGGATATCAGGCGGGGAAACGAATAATAGCAGCTTGCTCTCCGGGGTGTTGAGCCTTTGCGGCTATATCCGGCCTGCCCGTGTAAGACCGGCTCTTTAACGGGCTGCAGGGTCAGTTCAAAAGAAAACTCATCCGTGACGGCTTTCAGAATGTGGGCGGTTTCCTCTATTTGAGCGCGCCAATTTTTGATAAAAATGATCGTATCCCCGGCCGTTTCAGATGTCCCTGCCAACCCCAAGGCTTCCCGGGCAACCCGCTCGGCCTGAAGGTGTCTTTTACCGGAGATATCGGAGATGGCTGCATGCCCCAGATAAATCTGCTGCGCTCGCCAGGCAGACGTTGGTCGGGGCCATTTTTTTTCTGCGCCGGAGGGACTGATTTGGCTTCGAAAAAACGTCAATTGGTATCCGAATCGAGCACCCGATTCGGCTTGCAAATTACCTGTATAATACCACCACTCGGTACGATAGCCCGGATGCGGCCCGTGATCTTTCGGAAATGTTAAATTACAGGGTCCGGTAACAGACAAAAAATCAGGCGCATCCCCGGCAATTACTTTATGAGCAGCAACTGTGTTCATCAGGATCAGACACAGAAACACCCAAGCAACTATTTTAAATAATTGTTTCATTTTAATATTATTGCTTAACTCCAAAATTTCACCGCCCGAGCTTGCATCCCGCTCCGCGGGGCTTCGCTCGAGGCGCCAAGATCGCAGAGAAATTGAATTTTTCCTTTGGCGTTGAGAGGACGCCAAAGGAAAACCACTCAGCAGCTTTGCTGCAAAAATATACAAAGTCATTTGAGATTATTTATTAAGCAACGTCCTTAAACCCGGTGAGTTTTGGGTTTTAGCTTTTCGGGGTCTCAGCGAAAAGCTAAAAAATAAAAAGCTCAGCGAACTCTGCGTCTTTGCGGTGAAATAAATCATCTTTCCCTCAAAAGCGTTGCCGGCGGTTTACGGAAAACCATTTTCACCGCCGGCAGCGCTGCAGCAAGGGCCGTTATGATAATCAACGGAATCGATATGCTCAGCGATCCCCAATCCACACCATATAAAAAAGTCCAACCGAATGATTGGCGATTAACCACATATACCAGCAGGTACGATAAGAAAAAACCGCAGACAACTCCGGCCAACTCCCCGATGACCACCAAAAAAGCGGCTTCCCAGAATATCATCGAGCGAATCTGCCCGAAACTTGCCCCAACGGCAAACAGGGTGTTGAGTTGTTGAGATCGTTCTAAAACCAGCACCGTCAGGGTCGTGGCAATACCTAGAGCGGCGATTACCAGAGCGATCAGAAGTAAAACGGTTGTAATGGCAAATGTTTCGTCAAAAATTTGCAAAACAATGCCCCGCAGCCGTTTGCCGCTGAGCATATCCACTTTATCGCCCATTTGCTCGATGATGTCGGCTCGAAGGTTCGAGACAGCCGTGTCCAGGTTTTGGGCCCTGTCCTTAAAAAAAATGCGCAGTCCGCCCCAATGCGGATCGTGATATCGGGCCTTGAAATGAGGCATGGAGTAAAAGACCACACCTCCGTGGGTCCGGTAATCGCGGACGATGCCCAGAATCGGGAGTTCAACGGATGATTCGGCAATCTGTGCCTGAAACAATTCACCGATGGTTAAGCCGGTACGATTTGCAAAAACTTCAGAAATGACAACACCATCACCGCGTTTTAGCTTCGGTTGAATTATTTCCGGATCCCCCTTCAACCAGAAAAATGAAGCGTATTGCAGAAATCCCTCTATATCCAGTAGTTCAAACTCATACGGAAAGTTTGCATACGTTAAAAAAAAGCGCCGATTGGGTACGATATCGACTTTGTCCTTAAAAGCTTGCAGATCTTCAATAACCGCCTGAGAAATGGGATAACGGAATCGATTCATGTCTCCCATTTTGGTGGTCAAAAATAAATCTCCCCGGATGGTCTCGTAGGTCCAAAATTCCACGGTCTGGCGAAAGCTGTAAATCATAATAACCAGAGAGGTAAATAAGGCAACTGCAGTAATTAGGGCGCCGACAGATACTGCCGTTCGAGTCCCGCTGTCACGCACGTGCCGGCTGGCGAGGTAAGCCGTTATTCCTGCCAGTTTGCGTAATTTAAACGACAGGGCAGTGCCGATCTGCTCCAGCGTCCAGGGCGCGAGCAACGAAAATCCCACAAAGAGCAGCAAAATCGATAAATATCCCGGCAGAGGCATTTCCAGAACTGCCGGAAGCCGGGATAACGGCCATACCAGAATGATACAAATGAGACCGCCCAAGGCAAGCTGCTTTGGTGATTTTTGGGGACGCATCCCCAGCTGGGAAATCTCCAGCGCTTCTTTAGGGGAAACCTGCATGGCCTCCCGTGCAGGTTGATATGCGGCTAATACGGAAATGAAGACCGTAACGCCAAAACTTAACAGGATTTCCCACCCATCGAGCGTAAGCGTTTCCACCTGAACTCTCACAAAAAGGGTAGAGATCGTCTGACTGACGCCGTGGAGCAAATATTTGATCAAAAAATTTCCAATCGGAATGGCCACCAGCCAGCCGGCGAGGCCAAACAAAGCACCTTCCGCTATGAAAATTAAAAAGAGATGGTAGCCGGAAGCACCGGTAGACCTTAAAATGGCAAGCTCCGGGCGACGCGAAGCTGCATTTAAGGCGACCAGGCTATAAACCAAAAACATACCGACAAATAAAGATGCAAAGCTTAGAATGGAGAGATTGAGCTGATAGGCCCTGATCATGCCCTGCCCGCTTTGACGCGCGGCGGATGGTGGATTCAGTGTAATGCTTTCGGGCAACATGTTGCGGATATCGTCCAGATCTCTGGCGGTTGCAAAGGTTTTTAACTTGAGATCAATTCGATCCACTTTGCCGAAAAGCCCGGTGAATTCCTGAAAGGTTGCAATATCCGTTAAAGCAATTCGACCCCCTTCAGCCAGGGCAAGTCCTTCCCGCTCCAGCTTCCCTAATACCGTAAACTTCGATCTTTGACGGATATGCTCAAGGAAAATAGCATCCCTTGAGGCTCTATTGAATTCGGCAGCCAGCGATTCTCCCACGAATAACGTGTAGGGTTCCTTTAATAGGTCCAGCCAGACAATGGCCTCCGGATTACTTTCTGGGCGAACCCGCCAGTTGCGAAGGGGCCGGTCTAAAATCGGATCAATTCCGATGAGCAAAAATGGTTTCGCGCCATCCTGCGCAATCCGGGTATAGGTGCTCATCACCGGTGACGCACTTTGAATCGCCGGATGATTTAACAGTTCTGCGATAAGATTTTCGGGAACATAACCCCCGGGCCGGGTTAACACATGATCGGCCCGGCCGGCAATCAGATCCATGCTTTTGGTAAATGAATCCAGAGAGGCGTTGACAGAAAGGCGCACACTGGTAAATACAGCCGCGCCCAATGCGATCCCCAAAAGCACGGTCAGGGCCCGACCGATATGTTTGCGCATATCCCGCAGACTGAACCAGAAAAAAAGCCGCAAGAAGAATATGACATTTTTCATGGGTGGTTTGTGACCATTCCGTCTTTAAGGAAAATTTTAACAGTGGCCTGGGAGTCGGCAAGCGAACTGTGGGTTGCGATCATGATGGTGCGTCCCCATTTCCGATTAAGCTCTGCCAATAAATCAATAACGATTTGTCCATTGTGAGAGTCAAGATTTCCGGTAGGTTCATCGGCTAAAATAATAGACGGATCATTAATGAGGGCTCTGGCAATAGCGGTGCGCTGCATCTCCCCGCCGGAGAGTTGCGCCGGGAGATGGTTTAAACGCGTATCGAGTCCGATCCATTTTAAAAGGTCCGTGGCTTTGAGTCGGCTCTCTTCAATCGATTTGCCGGCCAAAAGTGCCGGGAGACAAACATTTTCGAGCACATTTAAGGTGGGCAGCAGATTAAAAGACTGAAAAATCATGCCGACGACCTGTCGGCGAAAGTGGGTCAACTCGCTATCGGAGGTTTTATTTAAATCGTGGTTTGCAACCGTCAGATCTCCCCGGGTCGGTCTATCCAGACCGGCCAACAATGACAACAAGGTGCTCTTTCCGGAACCGCTGTTGCCTTTAAGCACGACCAGCTCGCCCGCAGGGATCTCAAGATCAATCTGGCTGATTCCGATGACCTCGCTATCACCCAGTTTGTAGAGGCGGGTCAATCCTTTGGCCGCGATCACCGGTTGTGATTTATTAGGGTTCATACAGCTTAAATTGCCGAGCACTCTAATTGAATAAAATCCGTTCAATAAGAAGTTAATTGTTATTTTGCCAGATAACCTTTTTTAACCGCATCATCAATGAGGCCGGAGATATAATCCCATAAGAGGTGGGAGCCGTCATCGACGGGCTGCATTCTCTCAAGAACCTGCTTCTTCTGGATGCCATGCTTTTTCCAGGAATACCCGCGGGTAAAATAATTGTGTAAAATCGGCTGCAGCCGATCCAGGGCATTGGCAAACTGTGATTCAGGCGTTTCTCGGTCTTCGTACTCATCCCACAAGGACCGAAATGAAACGGCCTGATCCGAGGGTAGAATGCCGAAAATCCGATCCGCCGCTTTCGTTTCGCGCGCTTTTTGATCCTGGCCGCCTATTTCATCATAACAATAGGTATCACCGGCATCGATTTCGACCAGATCATGCGTCAGAAGCAGTTTTATGACCTGCAAAAGATCCAGATTGTCTCCTTCGGCATATTCGGATAAAACCAGAACAATCAGGGCAATATGCCAGGAATGTTCGGCGGAATTTTCCTGCCGGGACCGATCCAGCAAGGTCGTTCGCCGCAAGATCTTTTTGAGTTTATCGACCTCCAGGATGAATTCAATCTGGCTTTTGAAGC
>JASFGZ010000267.1:0-6713 GCA_050123495.1 Desulfobacterales bacterium | reverse complement strand
CTCCTGCTCGGTCACTTCGTAAAGTGCGCCGTGAACGAGTTCACCGGGGGCCTCCATAATGCCGCTAAAGCCCCCCTGGCGTTCTTCCGACCAGAACGGAAACTGCACTTCAAAGTTGGGCAAGTACCCCTTCATGACAAACTTCGCGTTCGGAATCAGTTCTTTTTTGACAAAATCGATGCTTAGATTAGATCCATAGCCGAAATGATACATGCACTATTCCTCCTGTGGTATGGGGTTCTTATTGCATATGATACGGCATCCTCACCTGCAGTGCCGCTGCCGGGCATTCTATATAGATTTTTTAAACAGGCGGACACAGTTTTTTAGGATATTGTAATTTGGTGCGTTAAAACGGGGGTCTTGTTATATGGGATTTTGTTCGCCGATCTTTACTCTTCCATCGGAATATATGTTCCCAAAGACTCTCCGCCGTCGACTGTAATTGCTGTGCCGGTAATATATTTGGCCTCGGAAGACGCTAAAAATGCAAACAGAGCGGCAATTTCTTTGGGGTCCGCATGACGCCCCATGGGGATCCGGGCGTTGACCGCATCCATCATTTCGGCTGTGTATTCTGCTTTTTGCATGGGTGTCAATACATAACCGGGACAAATCGAATTGATTCTGAGCCAGGGCGCACATTCCATAGCGATGGTTTTGGTCAGGTTAATCACTGCGGATTTTGACGCATTATAATCCGCATAATACGGATAACCCGCAAACCCGTTGGTTGATGCGGTGAATAAAATTACCCCGGATTGCTGCGGTCTCATGCGTTCAATGGCCGCTTTGGCGCACAAAAACATTCCGTCTAAATTGATGCGCAGCACTTTCGACCACTGGTCATAGTCGATTTTCATAAACGGTTGGCGAACACTGATGCCCGCATTCGATATCAAAATGTCGATGCCGCCCATGATTTCGTCTACTTCCTTAAATGCCGCTTCTATTTCGTCCGGGCTGCTCACGTCTGCACATACCCCGCCTGTGAGCGCTGACAGTTGAGACTGGGCGTTGCCCAGAGCCTCCTGATTGCTGTCCAGGATAACCACCTTGCTGCTCTCATTGACAAAACGCCTGGCTATCGCATATCCGATTCCGCTGGCGCCGCCGGTGACGACCACGCGTTTATCTTTAAGGTCATCGTACATGCTTTTTTTCTCCTTTTACTACCAGAATTTCGCACATGGCTTTAGCAAACCTGCTTCAGGGCGTCAATAACCTTTTCCAACTCATCTTTGGTATTATACTAAGCGATACCGCTTCTCACCAGCCCGCCCCGCCCCCGCAGTTCCAAACAGTCAATCATTGACGATGCATATTCGTATATCAATTGCATATCCATTCTCATTTCTTTACTTATAAGCACGCTCTTTTTTCCGATTGGATTTAGAAATCCATAAAAAATCCCAATGTACAATTAAGGCACGAAGGCCAACATAACGCTAAAAAAAGTGTATATTCGCCCTGGCTAATCTGCAAAATTATAAGCGAGTGAAAATTCAGATGGATGACATGATATCACAGATCTATAGAGGAATGAAGAATCTTTGATACGCTCACAGTATCTGAAAAAATGAGGACGCAAGACACTTGGTTTTTTATTGTTATATCTGCAATTGTTGCTAATCTGCGATTAGTTGGAGAGTATCAGATATCAAAGGTTGGTAACACCCTGCCGCTCAGGCGACATAGGGTAAACTTCCTACAAGTTTTTTCAGCCAAATTAAACTCAGTATAACTCTCTATTTTCTGTTCTGAATTCGTGGCGACGCAACAAGAATATCCACCAAAGCTTCGGTGAAATCGCACAATGTGGACCCATCCTCCTCTCCATGGTCTGGATTTATTTCACAAATGGTAAGAGCGGCCCAGTTTGCTGCACAGAGAAAGGGGCGAAGCGCTGCAATAAGTTGTTCAAATCTAAGACCGATATTTCGACGTGTGTTCTCAGCAAGAGGCATGCTTAAAAAATCCAGCACATCTAAATCTAAATGGATGAGCAGATGTTTGAAGCGCCTTGCCCAACCATTAACTATGGATTGTGCTTCACCGGCCGGATTAGCTGCCACATCTTCCAAGCGGATCGCAGCAATATTATGGCGGTCGATAATCTCCTGCTCAAAGGGCTTGATATTTTCGTTGGCGAAGAAATGAATCTGATCCGGCTGTAACAGCGGCACATGGCGACCTAACTCGATCAGTTGTGGTGCACCTCCCTCAATGCCTAGCATATGCGCAACACCCATCCAATCAAGCGCACCATCATTGACACTCTCTGGTGTGTTAAGATCGGTATCAGCATCGATATAAACTAGCCCTATGTTATCAGCTCCCTCTATTGCCCCAGCAATTGTTCCGAGTTCCACTGTGCAATCTCCACCTAATACGAGCACTGGAGCGTTATTTCGAAATGCAGTCGCAACCTGGCTTGCCGTGGCTTTGGCGACCTCCGCGACCCTTTCCACATTCATAGCGCGCATATTCGATCTATCAATCCGCCATCTGAAGCCTGGAACATTACCAAGATCCCTTACCTTCACTCCACGCTTATTTAGTAAATCAACAAGGCCACTGGCTCTAAGTGCATCTGGCGCTTTCTCTTGGCCAGGGGAGTAGGCACCAGCACTACTTGGAGCACCTATAATAACAAGAGGGTTGGACATTTCATTTCTCCAATACTCATCTTTGTTGAGAAAGCCATATTATTCGCGCCACCTCACATTAGATATTAACTAGCCGGCGCGTTTTTGTTCCATATAGGGCTCTTATCTGGCCGGCTAGATTACACCCCAAAATGGGGATAAAAACAGCATTAAGATTATCACGATACCTTTGATCTATCCAGATTATCATAAAATCATCCAAGTTGTATGTATATTGAGATAATCAAAGGTTCGGGCAATGTGTGATATCATCAGAGACAGAACAAAATTTGCTGCCCTTTGCAGGCCGAATTTTACCATAATTTCAATCCTGCCCAAAGTACATGTTTCAAAGTGATATCGCAAGTGTTATTGGGAGATGCTAAAGCGTGTTCCGACACAGGGAAAAAACATTTCTCATTTGCGGCTTATGATTTTGCAGATTAGCCATGGCAAATACACACTTTTTTGAGCCCTTTTTTATTTTACATTGCGTGCCTACATGTGTAATTTGGTAGGCTTCCTTTTCTTTTGGATATCAGGATGGTAAATGCAATTTGAGTAAATTTGTGGTTGATCGGGGATTAAATTTGGGGTTTTCAAAGACGGTGATTTTTTGAATGGATCACAATACGAAGTCAGCGTTCGACTTGAAAAATATGTCTATTTGCTGTCAGAAATCAGGGTTTGATATGCCTGATGTGGTTCCAGTTTTATGGCAATGTCGGCCAGTGGTGTACCACCCACCTTGTAAACCCTTGATATTCGTGGTGCCTTGCCGCTTCAAGTCCGGCCTTCGGCACCAATTTTTTAGGCACTTAGATTGAATCTAAGTGCCTTTTTTCGTGTAGGATAATGCAGATAGAAGAAATTGAAGGTATTCTCATCAATCGGCCTGACATAATCTACAGCCATGTCCCTGCTCTCATTTTTTCATATTTTCAATATTCTTGACAAGTGTTTGGCAGGAGCTTTCAAGAGGATCTAATTTGTTCTGAACTATATCCCAGACAACCGGCAAACTTACTCCAAAATACTCATGAGCCAAGATGTTGCGAAGGGCAACGATTTTACGCCACTCGATTTCAGGGGTTGCAGTACGTATGTTCTCAGGCAGGCGCCCGGCAGTTTCTCCGACCATTTCAAGATTACGGACGACCGCATCTTGTGTTTTAGGGTCTCTGATAAAGGCATCATAGTCCATGCCGATGGTGTAGTCCTGAATCTTTGCGACAGCTTCCAAAATGTCGTCAATAAACAGACGAACATCTCTAGGCATACACCACCTCTTTCTCAATGATAGGTTTCAGGCGTGGTTTGACCGCATCATGAATTACCAGGTCTACCGGATGGTTCAAAACCTCTTCTAAATAGAATTTTAAATCCATATAATTGTCGAATGTTGGCTTATTGAACTCAACAAGAATATCAACGTCGCTCTGCGGACCAGCCTGGCCTCTGGCGAATGAACCGAATACGCCGATGCGCCGAACCTTAAAACGACTTGCAATTTCGGATCGCTTTTCCCTTATGACGCTTAGCACAGCCGCTCTATCCTTATAAATATTGTTCATATTTGGACTCCAAAGCATTGTTGAAATAATTACAAGTTTTTTTTCTATTTTAACGAAAATGCTAAAAAGAATCAATGACGGCCGACAAACACAGCCCTATGAGTAAAACCAAACTAACTATCTCTCCTGCAGCAAATTTTATCTTGAAAGAGCAACAAGTTGACAATATGTCAGATATGACATATTGTCAAACTCATGGGCCCACATTACAACTGCTGACATAGATATGGATAAGAGAAAAAAGAAAGCTCTAGAAGCTAAAGGTTATAAAGCCGGATCTGTTGAAGAGTTTCTTAGACTGAGCCCAGAAGAATCGGAATACATAGAGCTAAAACTGGCGCTCAGCCAAGCTCTGGCAAAACGCCGCAAAAAAAGCAATTTGACACAGGCACAGTTAGCCAAAATGTTGAAGTCCAGTCAGTCAAGGGTTGCTAAAATGGAAAAGGGAGATCCGACCGTATCAGTGGATCTTCTTGTAAAAGCACTACTGGCTATGGGTGCCAATAAAAAGAGTATTGCCAAAGCGATTGCATTATAACGATTTTTATACTGTTGGCTTCAAAAAAAGTGGGTCACAAATTTTTTGTGGCCCACTTTTTATTGTTGGCCGTCTGCGTCCATCAGACGGGTACATCACCGCCTTGAATTTACGAGCATCCTTGCACATGAAAGGTTTTGCTGTAATTTTTATGCTCGGATTTGATACTTTTAAAACTCAATTCCGATCATCGCACCACTCAGAAAAGTTTGCGCCTCCAGAAAACTGATGTTGGAGTCCCGGTAGCGGTATCCTGCCGTTAACGTGGCGAAAAGGAAATCTTGCCCGAAAAGATCAGAGCGCGTCAACATCCCAAAAACGGAATAATTGGTATCATTGCGGGTTTTGTTAAAAACAGGATGCGTATCATCGTAGTCATCCCATCCGATCGCCGCCTTCAGCATCAGCTGGTATAATTTTGAAAATTTGCGAAAACCCAGTCCGAACTGATATCCCGTGTAAGCATTGGCTTCACCGTCAATCTCACCGATGGACAGCTCGAAGCCGGGAATCAGCGACACGGACTGACCCAGCCGGAAGTCATATTTGACTTCAGCATTATGAACGTAGCCGTTGCGCTCCAGATCTTTGAAGCGATCGCCGATATCATCGACATTAACGTCAATCCGCGAAAACGCGTAAGAGAGCTTGAAGCCGGTGCCGAATATTTCCTCGTAGGCAAACCGGATGCCGTAGTTGTACTCACGGGTTTCCTCGCGACTGGTGTTGGTCAGGTAAGGATCCCGCCAGACCTCTGACAGTAGCCGAGTAAAAGCCGATATATCCAACCGGCTGCCATCCGAGAACGGCTGCACAAAACCCAAGGACAAGCCTGGCGGCCCGCTGAGTTCCGGAGGGGTTCCAAAATAGACCTGCCGGCCGGATTCGGTAAAAGTGTAACGCAGATTAAACAAGGCCAGCGGCATGAATTTATCGTACCCGTCCGCATCTCCGCTTAATGAATCGATTCGTTTATTTTCGTCGGTGGTTTTAAGCTGATCGGTGCTGGTCATATATCCGGCACCTGCTGAAAGCCTGCCGGAGAAGCCCGCTGACTTTTCTGCGGGACCGGCAGCGTAAATGTTTGACCATGATAAGAGAAGGAGACCCAAAAGCGTTAGTATTAAAGTCAAGTTTCGCATCGGGATACATTTCTGGAAAATGATTTTTATTTGTGTGCGTGTGACATACATCCAATTTTTAGGTGGCAGGTCAGAAACATTTCCAAAATTCCCACCTTGTGCCAGATATCCGTCAAAGGCTGATATATTGATATAATCTAAGCTATTAGAATTAATGTGATTTTTGCAGATACTATATGGATATATGCAACCGTATCGCATTTTTGAATCGAGTGTCATACTAAAGGCCCGAAAAATGCGGTTTTGAAACAATAAAAGGAACGAATCCGTAAGCTCGAATTCACCCCTCTGAGTTGTGATTTAAATCGAATATCACAGAAATTTTGGCCTTCTGATAGTTGTACTTTGTTGGAGATAGTGTAAGCATCGCCAGAAGAACAGCAACCACAATATCTTGTATAGAGAGTTAAATAAGAATGGCCCCTAAAACTTACCGATTATATTTCGGAATAGTTAATGGTCTTCGAATGTTATTCTTAGGATAATAATCTTGAAATTTCGGCATAATCCAGACTTATTATCGAATTATTTACTTTTAGCACACCTGCTTTTCTTACAGATTCCAGAAGAATGCTTTATCATGACCGGAGGATAACGTCTCGGATAACGCGGCCAGCAGTAAACGTGACCGAGCGAAGCGAGCCAGCCGGCCTGTTCCGGCTCGCGTTCATCTGTTTGTTAGGCCGCAGAGCGCGATCTGAACATGTAGATCGCCCAACCAAGCGTGTCGCGCCCCCAACGCAGGTATGCCGCCCTCGCCTTGCTCACGCGCTTAACCACCTCCGCCAAGTCCGGATCATCTGGATGGGTG
>JASFGZ010000266.1:0-6746 GCA_050123495.1 Desulfobacterales bacterium | reverse complement strand
TGTGGTTGATACGATGATCAGCGAATACAAAAGTATGGACAAATTCATTCTCGCCATAGCACCTGAAGGAACACGAAAAAAAGTGGAGAAGTGGAAATCCGGCTTTTATCGTATTTCTACAGGTGCTGATGTTCCAATATTGATGGTGTGTTTTGATTATAAGAATAAGATTATCAGCTTTGGTCCATTAATATATCCTTCAGGGAATTTAAATGCTGATATAGAAGATATGCAGTTAGTTTTTGAAAATATAAGAGGGAAGAAATCTCAATAGAAAAAAATGTATAATCGTTACAAGGCGCACTTTTGACGGGTGCTGGATTCAGGCCTGAAGGTTCTCTCAGCAAACCCAAGTTTCTATGATACCTTCAAAGTGACACCGAATGAAACTTTAGACAATTTTAATTATAACCTCGGAAAGGGGAAATGGGATTGAGAATATCCAAACTTTGAACAAAATGCAGATGCAGATATTATAATTAGTGATTGTCAAGTCAAGCAAATTTTAATTTTGATTATTGTAAATTCATCTAAGTTCAACGACACTTTTTAGTCCACTAACGGCCTCGCATTAATCTGCCAGATAATTGGCTCCGAATGAATACTTCAATGTATTGTATAGTCTAGCCTTGAGGGAATTGATTTTATTTCTCAACCCGCTCGTAGCCTTTCCTAACCCCTTTATATTGCTCCAGAAATAGGGTTGAGCAAAAGTTCTTACAGTTGTACGTCATGGGGAGCCAAAAAATTAAAGGCCCAATCATTCCTGATTGGGCCTTTTTTATAATCGGATATTATTAATAATCCATTATTTTACCATCGGCTTCAGTTTGAGATAAAGTTCATCCAGCTGGGTTTTGCTGGTTACCGACGGTGCCCGGGTGAGCAAACAGGCTGCTTTCTGGGTCTTGGGGAAAGCAATCACATCCCGGATGGATGATTCACCGCACATCAGCATCACCAGGCGGTCATAGCCGATGGCAATGCCCCCGTGGGGCGGTGCCCCGGAATCAAGGGCTTCAAGCAAAAATCCGAATTTGCCTTCATAGGTTTTGCGATCCATATTCAGGGCCTCGAATACCTTTTCCTGGATGCTGCGCTGGTGGATCCGAATACTCCCTCCACCGATTTCAAATCCGTTCAATACCAGATCATAGGCCCGGCTTTTTACTACAAGCGGTTCATCGGCGAGACGATCGTAATCTTCTTCCAGAGGGGAGGTAAACGGATGATGCAATGCCTGCAATCGTTTTTCGGTTTCATCATATTCAAACATCGGAAAGCGGGTTACCCACAAAAAATGATGTTCTTTTTCATCGATAAGCCCCAACGTTTTGCCCAGATGGTTTCTGAGATGACCCAGCGATTCGTTCACAACTTTGGGTTGATCCGCCACAAAAAATACCAGATCACCGGGCTCCATTTCGATGCATTCGGCCAGCGCCTGTTTTTCCTCGTCGGAAAAGAATTTAATGATCGGGGATTGCCACTCCGTTTCTTTCACCTTTATCCAGGCCATTCCTTTTGCCCGATAAACGGCAACAAAATCGGTCAAATCATCGATTTCTTTGCGCGAAAAGTCGATGCAGCCTTTGGCATTTAAGGCTTTGACCATCCCGCCCTTTTTTACCGCATTGGCAAATAGCTTGAAATTTGAATCGGCAACGATGTCGGAAATATCTTTGAGCTCAAGGCCAAAGCGCGTATCGGGTTTGTCCAGGCCATAACGCCCAACCGCTTCGTCATACGTTAATTGCAAAAACGGCCGCTTGAGTTTTATTCCGTGAACATCTTTAAAGAGATGGGCCATCAGGCCTTCGGTAAGCTTCATGACATCTTTTTCGCCAACAAACGACATCTCAATATCAATCTGAGTAAACTCCGGCTGACGATCGGCACGCAGGTCCTCATCCCGAAAACAGCGTACAATTTGATAATAGCGGTCGAATCCGGAAATCATAAAAAGCTGTTTGAATATTTGTGGTGACTGCGGCAAGGCGTAGAAATGGCCTGGATTCACTCGACTGGGGACAAGATAGTCTCTGGCACCCTCGGGTGTACTGCGCGTTAAGACCGGTGTTTCAAGATCAAGAAAACCCTGTCGATTGAGATAGTTTCTTGCGGCCGCCGTGACTTTGTGCCGCATGACAAGATTTTTTTGCATTTCGGATCGACGTAAATCCAGATGACGATATTTGAGCCGGATCGTTTCGGAAGCGTCTATATCATCTTCAATAAGAAAAGGGGGTGTTTGGGCCGAATTTAAAATTTTGAGCTCCGTTGCCGTAACTTCGATTTGACCGGTCTTCAATTTAGTGTTGATCATATCCGCCGGCCGATTCTCCACTTTGCCCCGCACAGCCAGCACATATTCATTACGGATTGCATGCGCTTTCGCGTGGATTTTTTTGTCTACGAGTGGATTAAATACAACCTGGGTGATGCCTTCGCGATCCCGAAGATCCACGAAAATCACCCCACCGTGATCCCTGCGCCGATGAACCCAGCCCATCAGAACCACTTCCTTATCGACGTCATCTGCATTGAGTTCCCAGCAATGATGCGTTCTGCGCATATTACCCAGCTGATCAGGCAATTCCATCTCCTCCTGTTGGCTCTATTTGTTCTATTTGTTTTATTGGTTCTATTGGTTTGTCATCCTCGACCAACTAATTAAACCAATCAAACAAATTAAACTATTCCGTAACAATTTTTTCTTTAATATTTTCAACAAGACCGTCGATGGGAACTAAAATCTGATCCTTCGTCTGCATGTTTCGCAGGATGGCCTCGCCTTTTTTAAGTTCATCATCACCCACAATCAGCGCATAGCGGGCTTTAAGCCTGTCGGCCTGCTTCATCTGGCTTTTTAAATTTTTGCCACTGAAATCCAATTCCGCTCTAACGCCTTCATTACCGAAAGCACAGACCCATTCAAATGCAAGCAAACGGCCCTTGTCTCCCAATGCTGCCACAAAAACATCCGGATTCTGGTAAAATTGGGTTGCGTCAAGACCTGTTAGTTCGGTGAGCCTGTCGAAACCAATTGCAAAACCGGTTGCCGGAATGTCCGGTCCACCCAGTTCGCTGACCAGTCCATCATAACGTCCGCCACCGGCAACCGCATTTTGGGCCCCTAAAGATTCAGTCTGAATCTCAAATGTCGTGCGCGCATAATAGTCCAGTCCGCGAACCAAATTTTTGTCAACAACAAAGGGCACGCCCAGCTTCTCCAGCATTTTTTTGACTTCAGCAAAATCCAGTTTACAATCTGAACAGAGGAAATCCAGTATAGATGGCGCATCAGCCATGGCCTCCCGGCAGGAAGGCACCTTGCAATCCAGCACCCTTAACGGATTGCGATCTTTGCGTCGATTGCAGTCAGAACACAGCTTATTGCTGACGGATGTCAAAAATCCAGTCAAAGCTGCTTTAAATTCCGGGCGGCATTGCGGGCAACCCAGGGAGTTGATGTGCGCTTTAACATCAGCGACCTGCAAACGTGAAAACAAAGTCACCAGTAAAAAAATAAGCTGTACATCAACCAGTCCGGATTGCACACCAAAAATCTCGGCATTGATCTGATAAAACTGGCGGTATCTTCCCTTTTGTGGCCGCTCCCTGCGAAACATGGGACCGATGGTGTAATATTTTTGGACCGGATTCTTGCTATACAATCGATGCTGAATGTAAGCACGTACAATCGAAGCCGTTGCTTCAGGGCGCAAGGTTATCAGATCCCCTTTGCGATCCGCAAAGGTATACATTTCTTTTTCGACAATGTCGGTATCTTCACCGATGCTTCTCGCAAAAAGTTCGGTGCGCTCCATAATGGGTATGCGGATCTCCTTGAATCCGAAATCTTCCAATAACTGACGGGCAACCGTTTCGACTGCCTGCCAGAGCTCAACTTCACCGGGAAGAATATCCTTAAATCCTCTAATTAACTGAATCATAAAAATTTAACGTTCCTTTTTTGGGTAAATTGGCATATTTATCTCAGGACTCATGCTTAAGTCAACCTTAATATGACTATTTATTTCTTGACACTCCCTAGGCTATTGCCTAATTGAATAGCTCTTGCTTATAAAATGGCATGTATTTATCCTTTATCTGGCTGAACATGAATATGATCACGAACCCCTCAGCCGAAAGGAGCATGATTTGCCTACTCTCGGGAAACATAACGCCTTGACAGACGTCGACGGTATCATGGTGGGTCATTACACCGACACGGATGCCGCCTGCGGCGTAACTGTGGCTGTCTGTCCGGAAGGCGCCGTTGCCGCTGTTGATGTACGCGGGTCGGCACCCTGCACCCGTGAAACCGATTTACTGGCACCGGCAAATCTGGTGCAACATGCGCAGGCGATCGTGCTGTCCGGCGGTTCGGTATTTGGCTTGGCCGCTGCAGACGGTGTTGTGCACTGGCTGGCTAAAAAAGGCTTCGGCTTCCCAGTGGACAAAGGATTTGTGGCACCGATTGTACCGGCCGCCGCCTTATACGACCTGGATCGCGGATCTGATTTTGTCCCGCCCATCAGCGCAGAATGGGGAGAAAAAGCCTGCCGGGCAGCCGACAGCGGTCCGGTGGTCACAGGTTGTGTGGGAGCCGGGACGGGCGCATGGTCCGGCAGCATCAAAGGGGGTCTCGGAACCGCCAGCCGGATCATGGATTCAGGAATCACCACGGCCGCTCTGGTGGCCGTCAATTCGGACGGTTCGGTTATTAATCCCGCCACCGGGCGCCCCTGGGAAATCGGTCTGGAAATCGAAAGCGAGTTTGGCCGACGGGGAAAACGTGCCGTCATACTCCCGCCGCAGTCCGAAATTACCCCGGCCAGAAACACCACCATCGGAATCGTTGCGACCGACGCCATCCTTACAAAGGGGCAGGCCCTAAAAGTCGCCCAGATGGCGCATGACGGAATGGCACGTGCCATTCGGCCGTCGCATACCATGCTCGAAGGTGATACGATATTTTGTATGGCCAGCGGCAAACAAAAATTGCTGGAGATCCCCGGATATTACGGCCCTCCTCAGGCTCAGGCCGTCAGTGATATCGGTCACGCGGCCGCAGACTGCATGTCAAGAGCAATTATCAGGGCCATACTCACGGCTGAAAGCCTGGCCGGCAAAACAGCTTTCTGTGATCTTAAAAATCGATAGCAAATCAGAATTCGATCAAAATGAAGGAGCATAAAATGATCAAAACTCGTTGGGGGAAAATTTTTCTATTGCCTTTTGTACTCATTCTATTGGGCGTTTTCATGATTTCTTGCGAAAAACCCGCAGAACCGGACAGGGATGCTGAAAAGCTAAATAAACTCACCGAACAGGTCGAAAAACTGACTGAAAGGGTCGACCAATTGTCCAAGCAAGTCGATGAGCTGCGGCGGAGACTAAAGGAATTTAGCGAAAAACTGGCCATTCCTCAACGAGGCGGCACTCTGGTCGTCTGCCAGCCCGCAGAGCCGCCGGGACTGGATCCCACGGCAAATACGGCGGCAGCCATCGATCGGGTGGTATACGCCAACATTTATGAGGGGTTGATTAAGGTAAACAGTAAAGGCCAGTTTGTCCCCGGTCTTGCCACTAAATGGGAGGTTTCAGCGGACGGCCAAACCTATACGTTCCATTTACGCAAAGGTGTAAAATTCCATAATGGTGAAACGTTTGACGCGCAGGTTGCCAAATGGAATCTGGAGCGGGCCCAGGCTGAAGGTACGATTAACCCGCATCCGGAGTTTTTTCGGGGAATCACAAAAATCGAAACTCCTGATAAAACAACTCTAATCATAACACTTAAAGACGTAGACGCGCTGTTTATCGCCCATATGGCCGAAGGCGATGCGGTCATGCTGCCGGCAAAGGGCTATGAACAGGCCAAATCACAGCCGATCGGAACCGGCCCTTTTAAGTTCGTCAAATGGGTGCGCGGTGACCGTGTCGAAATGGTTCGTTTTGATGGCTACTGGAAACCGCAACTGCCTTATCTTGATCAAGTCACATTTAAGTTTATCGGTGACGCCAGTGCCCAGATTGCTGCTCTTAAAGCCGGTGATATCGATGTATTAGGCTGGATTTCAGCTCCCGAATCGGCGGCTGAGCTTTCCCGCGACAAACGCTTCAAGGTCTATGCCGGGGCCACCACCGGTGAGGTCATTATGTCGACCAACAACAAGGCCAAACCATTTGATAATAGACTGGTACGGCAGGCCATGGCGCATGCCATCGACCGCAATACCGTCATCGAACTGGTGATGTTCGGATATGGGACTCCCATCGGCTCCCACTGGTCACCGACGACACCGTACTACAGGGATTTGACCGGACAGTTTCCCCATGACCCCCAAAAGGCCAAAGCGTTGCTGGCCCAAGCGGGTTACGCCGACGGTTTTGAAGCCACTATCAAATTGCCGGCCATCTATTCTTATTCCAGACGAGCCGGTGAAGTGATTGCCGATATGCTGAAGGAGATCGGGATCAAACTGAAAATCGAAATCGTCGAATGGCCCTTTTGGCTGGAGCGTATCTACAAACAAAAAGAATACCAGCTGACCATGATCGGACACGTGGAGGCCTGGGATATCGGAATTTATGCCAACCCGAATTATTATTTTCAGTATGATTCACAGCCGTTCCGCGAGGCCTACGCCAAGGCGCTGAAAGCACCCAATGAAGCGGAAAAGGCCAAGTGGTTTGGTCGTTGCCAGGAAATCATTGCCGAAGACGCGGTAAACGGT
>JASFGZ010000265.1:0-6768 GCA_050123495.1 Desulfobacterales bacterium | reverse complement strand
ACGTGCCACTCATTCCTTAATCTATTCAATTTCAAATCGACATCTCTCCGAAAATTTGTACTTCTTATCTCTTTTTCTAGAACCAGCCATGGATCATTCCATATTAAAATGCCATATTGTTTGCTGTTTAATAATTTATCAATGGTGCTAATATATTCGGTTCGATCCATCTGCAAATGATTATCGAACGTACCAACAATGTCTTTGCGGTAGCCTATGTGTTTCTCAGAAATATTATTAATTTTGGTTGTGGGACTTTCCAATCGCAAAATAATTATATCAGTCTCTTCCAATTTATTCGGAAAGAGATATAATTTATCTCGCTGTGAAAAGTGAGCAGCTATATTATTTTGAACCGAAACCGATTTTTTTTCATCGAGTGCGGAACGTATTGCTGCAACTTCTGGATCTTGCCAATTTGCGAAACGCTTTGGTGCCCAATAGTTAAAAGATCCCGGTAGTGGTAAGGGTGCATAAAAGTAGCCACAAATCAAGTTAACCAAAAATATTAATCCGGCAAATTTGATTAAAGGTTGTCGAATTTTTTTGAAGGGAATTCTTTTAACTCCATAAATTGTTGCAATTATAAAAATCGGGATCAAGCAAACACTATGATAGGCAAAAATACTTCTTGGCATTGGATTAGTCGACAACAAATTTACCGCCAAATCAGCTATGCCGATTACCAAAAATTCAGGGGCCAGTAAAAAAAATCCTAAAAATAATAAAAGTAGCAATAATAGGTATCTCAAACCTCCATTTGTTAGCATTGTGGTCTTGATGACGAACAATGGATTCACGCTCAGTGAATATAAAATCTCTTGAAATGAATTCCCAAGCCAACTATATCTATTTAAGTGGGTGCTCCCATCAGATAGCATTACGTGACCGGCTGTTGTAGATAGTGCCGGCATAATTACTTCAAATACAACAAAAAAGTGCACCATACCGATGGATATTAGAATTAGCGATGTTTTCCAGTATTTATTTCTAATCCACCAAATAAATCCAAACCCGATTACCATTAATCCCAAATGCTCTTTGCACAACAAAATAGTTAAACAGGAAAGCAGCAGCATAGGAAAATTCTTTCTCTCAATAGCTAACAAAGCCGAAGCTATAAAAGGCACAGCTAAAGACATAGGATGGAAATCCCACGCTGCTGAATTCAACAAAAAGGGGTTCACCAAATAACAAAGTGCCCATAAAAATCCGGCTTTTTCAGACTGACAAATTTGCTTTCCGATCAAAAATATCGGCCATGCTGCCAGAGAAAGCGAAAGCGCTTGAGCGATAATAAACCAGTTAACACTCGGGCTTATGTAATACAGAACAGAGAATAGAAAAAGAATGGGATGAAAATGAAAACCTAACCAGTTGATGGGTCGATTGAAATGAACTGTACTAATGAAGGGTTTTTCATGAAGTATTCCCCAAACGGCCTGGTCGAAAACACCAAGGTCATAAATGGAATTCATATAACCCCAATGCCGAAAATAACCCATAAAAAAAAGGATCGAGAAATGAATCAAAATGGCCACTATCATGCATTGCCGCCAAAAATTATCTCGACCGCTTATCTTAGAGCTCAATTTCTTGTATCGCGCTAAAATCATCTAACAGGATGCCTGTATTCCTATCTGTTCATCAAGCAGTTAGATAAATAGCTCCCGGTTGCATTCAGTGCATATTCGTTTACTTCTCCTCGAAGGTTTGGGGCTTTGTAAAATACAGCATGGCAGCCCTTCTTAAATTTTCCTTGCTGAGTTCAAGCGGGCGTCCTTCGTATCTGTCAATTGATGTTACAATTTCAATAATGTCTGCCGGAATACACGCCTGCAGATCTCCCGAACCCAAACTCTGGCAGAGCTCCCTGAGGAATGCAGCGCTATTGGGTTCACAAGTAAGATTACCCTCTTCTACCAGTCGATAGAAAATCTTGTCAAAAACATCTGAATTAACCGGTTCCACATAAATCTTGTTTTGGATGCGACGCAGGAATGCCGGGTCGGCGAGGTCGTTCGGATCCAAATTGGTCGAAAAAAGAACAATCATTTCGAAAGGTATTTGAAACTTAACACCATATTGCAAAGTTAAATAATCCACACGCCGGTCAAGCGGCACAATCCACCGGTTGAGCAAAAATTGAGGCGATATAATTTGGCGACCAAAGTCATCAATGATAAGAATCCCATTATTTGCTTTCAATTGTAATGGCGCAGCATAAACTTTCGAACTTTCCTCCATTTGCAATTCCAACATCTTAGGCTCAAGTTCCCCACCAACGATAATGCACGGACGTCGACATAACGCCCAGCGGGGATCCAGATCATAACTGCCTTTGATGCCAAGATTTTGGTGAACAGATGGATCATAAAGAACTATAATTTGACCATCAAATTCTAACGCATAAGGAATTAAAACGGCATCCTGATAGACTCTAAACAACCTGATCGCGACGCTTGTTTTGCCATTGCCGGTAGGCCCGTAAAAAAAAATAGGTTTCTGGGTCATGAGAGCGGGTCCCAGCTGATCCAGAAATGTGTCTGTTAGAACCAAATCTGAAAACGCCTTTTCTAAAAATGAGCGATTGAAATTAATCTTTAGGGCTTGAGCGTTTACAGCTGCGATGTAATTTTCAATAGAAACCGGAACCGGGCCTGAATATTGGCAGGTATCGAAGAGCTTTGAAGCACGCTCCCGGCCTATTCCCGAAAGGGTAAAATTATAATCATTGCCTTGCATGCCCGTGACTTCAAAAAGCTGCTGCTTTCTTAATCTCTGGAATACATCTTGGACGATAGGTAACGATAGTTTGAGCGAATCACACAAAGAATTGAGACTGGAGGAACTTTTTGTATAAAGATGTCGAAGTATTATATCTTCAACAATTGCCTGGGGAATATCTAATTGATCGATATTTTTCGGTGCTGCAGGTGAAAATCTGAGCTTAATTTTTTCATGTGATTCCGTATTCATGAATTGTATTCCCTGTCTCCCAATAGAAATAAGTTATTACCTGAATCTTGCATGAAAATAGATGAGAATCTTTTTGTTATTTAAATGTAGCAGGTTCGCACAGGAATAGCATACAATCCATTTTACTTAAAAAGTAAATCGGATGATGATCATTTTTATTTCTCATCTATTTTCACCCTTCGGGCGAGCCGGAGGCTCCCATATGCTGCGTTATTAAGGGCTTGCAATAGTTTACTATAGCTGCGCCCTTAAGTGCCTTGCCTATGGAAGCCTCCGACTCGTGCAAAATTCAGGTATTATCTAGTTGCTTTCAAATTCAACAAATTTATTTCCCTCGATTTGAAGCATGTAGAGCTTTTTTTCAGCATCTCCGTTTCTTCTAAAAGAGGTCGTTCCTGTCACACCGTCAAAATTGCGCAAATTTCTCAACGCTTCCTTCAAATCTTTTCTCGAATAAACTCCGGAATTGTTCGCTGTTTGGAAGGCTATCATGGCTGTATCATAGGCGAAAGCTTCGATAACTCCAGGATTTTCCCCGTAATGATCTTTAAAGACCATGATAAAATTATTAATTTTCTCATCAGTGTCACTTGCATAAAATCCATCTGCCATTATCGCATATTGAACATATTTACCCGCCTCATTTATTAATCGATCGGAATGCCAGAGATTTGTGCCCAAAAGTAACACATCGTCGATATCATAGAAGGCAAGTTGAGGCGCGATCAGGCCGGCTTTTTCAGACGAATCCGGAATAAAAACGGCATCGAAGTCAACAGCAACTGTATTTTTTTTATGTCTTCTGTGCCGCCTGTTCGATCTCCAATCTTTTAGATCAATTTTAGCAAGCTTGCTAATCGGTCCGGAAAAATCTGTTTGGTCAGGTTGATAGGATTCGATTCCGGTAATTTCGGCGCCATAATCAAAGACCTCATCTCGAAACAGTTTCATAAACGTACTGCCATAATTCTCATCAGGATAGAGTATGGCAAAGCGCTCGATACCAAGCTTTTCGATCGCAAATGGAACAATAGCGCCCACCTGCATTTCGGGAGTTAAGAAATTTCTGAATACATAATCGCCAATTTCTGCGATTCTGGCTTTCTGAGTCATGGTGATAATGGGGATTTTTCTTTTTTGTGATACTTGGGCAACCGCCTCGCTGGTTACAACAGGGCCGATAACCAGTGCAACCCGTTCCGCGTCTAAATGTTTGAGCGCCTCAATCGCCTGTTTTTGGTTGGAACCCGTATCTTTAACGACAATTTGAAACTTGGAATGACCCAAACGGAAATTGTACTGATCCAGAGCGAGTTCAATACTTCTTAATGCCCGTGTTCCAAAAGTTGCGTATGGTCCGCTCAGCGGTAACAAACAGCCGATGAGATGGCGTTTGAATTCAGTTCTCTGATGAATATCTTCAATCAGGTCTTTCGTATGCTTTGCTTTTTCATGGTTAGGAAAATCTTCGATAAATTCGGAAAATAACTTCGAAGCTTCCGTATAATTTTGTTGCTCATATTGGTAAACACCCAGCTGGTAATGAAGATAGCTCCTGAGAAACTCATTATCTATCCTCATTAAAAGCGACGATATGTCTTCTGCGCTCAACTGATAAATGGCTGTTTTGATTTTAGCGAGAATATCTTGTTTTTCGCGCGACAGGGCTTTTTGATAGGCAATGTGATAGAAAAAAACAGCATCTTTACGGTAATCAAGAGACATGTACGTATCACCCAAAATGGCGTACATACGGGATAAATAGGCTTCAGAATCAGACTTATCTATAAATTCAGATGATTTTAGAATAACTTCTTTGAATTTGCCTTCCTTGTAAAGTGAAACCAAAATTTCCAACATGGCATCTGAAACAAAACTGCTGCTTGGATATTCCGAGATCAATCGCTGATAAGCCGCTATTTTTAAATCATCGTTTCTCTGCTTTGAAAAAATTGTTGCAATTCGCATCAAGGCCGTATCTGCATTGGGGCAATTTGGGAATCGAACAAGATATTCCTTATAGGCTTTCAGGGCGTTTTCATATGAATTGATCTTATAAAAGATTTCGGCATCGGCAAAGAGAACAGCTGGAGAGTCCGGCTCAGAGGGCACCTTAGAAATCATGGATGGCGTGCTACACGCACAAACCACAATTGCCAATAAAAGACTTATTGATCCTATTATTTTCTTCATGGCGAAAGGCATCCAGAATGGCCCTTTGAATTAAAGTAACAATCTATATCCAATTTAGCCTGTGCAAAAACTATGCAAAGTTAACCGCGTACGCAATTTTTTCAATTTTCAGTTTAATTGCAAATGCTTGGACTAAGATTAGTTAATGATAGGAATCAATATTATGAAAAAATTTATTAGATTTCATAACATAAAGTTCACAATTTTTTGGGGCCAAGTTAATTGGACCCCGAACTTAGATTGAAACCAGCCATCTTTAAAAATAACAAAAGCTGTGATGCAGAAAATCGTTGAATCAGAAAAAAATATTTTGGGGATTATGAAATTAATTTCGGAATACATAGTAATTATTTCTCTAATTTTTTTTTATAGCCTCAACTATAACCTTATCTAACTATTTGTAATTTTATTATCTTTTATCTCCAACCCAGTTAGTTCAAAATTGCATGATTTTTGCATGTGAATTCAGTAGAACCGAAAAGCAAGCGAAATGACTAGGCTTTATAATAGATAAATACAAAAATGCAGGGGATTGGATATGTATAGCGCTGATGCTAGAAAAAGTTTTGAAAAAAGGAGAGCGCCCAGACAAAAGTATTCTGGACACATTTTATTTGCTACCAAGCAAGGGCTTTGCGAAGGCAAGCTCGAAAATTTTAGCCGCTACGGCTTATTCATCAAAACACGAAAGCCTTTGCCGATTGGAGAAATAGTCACTTTCGCAATTCCTTACTCAAAAAATATTAATTATAAGCGAAAGGGTGTTATTGTTTGGTGTAACGAAAATGGATTCGGTGTAAATCTTCTGGATGAAAGCAATTACGGATTGTCTAATGTAATACCCTTAAAATTTTAGTTAAGGGGGAATTAAAATGATTTCTAGAATTGATGAACAACCAACTTCGCTAGATAAACCTCTTTTTAGATTTAGAAATTTTTATAAAGATCGGCGCAGCGGGCAAGACAGGCGAAGAGGATCGACAATGATTGACCCTGCCCTGGATAGAAGAAAAGGGGAGCGCAGGAAATGCAGAACCCAAGAGAAAGAAAACTCGTAAACACTTTAAAGAGAGAAAAAGATGTTTGTTGAGTATATTAGAATTTTAGATAAGGGAGGCGGTGATCTTGAATCGCAATGGCAGTTAATAGGAAAGTTAGGATTAATTGTTGGAGTTGCACTGGTCTTGATCTACTTGGGTTACAAGTTGTTAGGAAAATATGGAGCGATGGCGGTGTTCATATTCGAAGCAATAATTTTTGCGTTAGCAAATGACCTGGTGCCTTTTGTAAAAATTTAAAAGAAAAATAAGGAATTCTTTTCAGCTTAGAAATAAGGGTCGAACTCCAGCAACTTATGATATTATTTAAATAAAATCAAAACATAGCCCTATCTTTAAACTTAAACGCCCACTTTGGGGGCCAAAATTGATCGTTTAAGACGCAGCAGTCAAAAATATCCGCTCAAAAAAGAAAAAGCGCCGGAGAAATACCTCCGGCGCTTTTCTATTCTGGTGCCGAGGGACAGAATCGAACTGCCGACACGGGGATTTTCAGACCAAATTCTTGAAAATTCAAATATACTGAAATTACAAGCGG
>JASFGZ010000264.1:0-6772 GCA_050123495.1 Desulfobacterales bacterium | reverse complement strand
CTTCGCGCCCCTGTCTTTTACCGCCTGCGGCGGTAAAATCCAAGCCACCCGCTTTGCGGGTGGTCGTTGACTCCGACAGTGTGACAATTTTTTCTTCTTTCGGCGCTAGCGATGGTTTGTCTTTGGTTTTCGCTTTTAAGGAAACCTTTAAATCGTCGGTTTTGGCATGTTTACGCGCAGCGGAGTAGTTGATTCGCAAAGATTGTCGCGATCGGTAAACATTCAGGTGGCGCATGTATTTAGGCACTTCCGAAGTTTGATCTGCCACCAGCAGCTTTTGAACGGCCTTCTTTTGGGTATCGATGGCCGATTCAAAGTTGCCGACTGCCGCATAAGCAGCTGCCAGTGTATCCAAAGATGCAACGTTCGATTTGAGTTCGACGGCCTTTTGCGCCAGCATGATAGCCTTGGCCCCGTTGCGGTAACGGCTGTCGGCAGCGGTGGCCAATATCCAGGCTTTATTATTGTAAGCATCAACGAAAAATGGATTAATTTCCAGGGCGCGGCTGTAGTCATTCAAAGCCTGCTGCAATTCTCCCCTCTGGGTGTGTGCAAAGCCCCGATTATTAAATGCTGCGGCATAGCGTGGACGGATTTTAAGCGCTTTACTATAATCGGCAACGGCCTTGTCAAAATCACCTTTCAGCGCCCGGGCAACTCCTCTGTAATTATAAGCCTGATAGTCCCGGGGTATAATTTCGATGGCGGCTGAGAAAGCTTCGATGGCCTCATCGTATTTTTTCTGGCTGATAAGTTTGAGACCCTTATCAACCCAGTCTTCTTCATCGGCTCCGATGCCGGGCCCGGGCAGAAATGCCACAACCCCGATAATTGTCAACATCGTTATTATGGATCGCATTCGCACTTTCCTATTTTTTTAATTTGAGATGTTTGTATGTAAATATAAAAAAATAACCGTGAAAACACTCAAGGGGCCAGGAGGCTGGGATGCTGGGAGGCTAGGATGCTTGACGGGAAGAATTATTTTTTGCCTCCAAACCTTCCGGCCTTCCAGCTTCGCAGCCTACGAAACAATCCTAGAATATCGAAAATGTGACCAAAATGCAAATTTGTTGAATCAGTCAGAATAGATCGGCGTACAGCCTTAAGGGACGGGGGCCTATGTTTTTTTGGTGTTATAATTACATAATTTTCGGGGTCTTACGCTGTATGGCAAGTGTTTTTATTTGACAGCGAATAGCATTAAATATAAAATTAAGAGGTTAAGGAGAATATGCCTGAATGAAACAGAGGTTAAAAAAACAAACTGCGATCATGGAATCGATGGTGGTTTTCGGAATTGGACTGGCCGCATTTTATTGGATTTGTGAATCTTTTATGTATTTCTTTTTGAAACCCGAAGCCAATTTTATTCAACATTTGCTGGGTCCGAACAAATTTGAAATATTTACCCGGTTGTTGGTTTTATGCCTTTTTGCAATTTTTACCTCCCATTATCAGTACACCTTTAACAAGCGTCGCCTGGCGGATGAGGCCATGCTGGAAAGCGAACTGAAATATCGCACAATCGTTGAAGGTATTGAAGAAGGCTACTTTGAAATTAATCTCGATAGAAACCTTACTTTTTTTAATGATCCCTTATGTAATCTGCTGGGTTACACCCGTAACGAAATGATCGGTAAAAATATCCGTAAATTTACCTCTCCGGCCACGGTCCAGAAAATGGATCAAATCTATGCGCAGGTCCAAAAATCGGGTGAGCCCATTCGGGTAACAGACTATGATGCTGTCGGGAAAGGCGGCGCAAGTATAGCCATGGAGCTAACGGCCTCCCTCATGCGGAATCCGGATGGAGATGCCATCGGGTTCAGGGGCGTTTTGCGGGATGTATCCGAGCGAAAGGATGCGGAAGCGGAAAAAAGAAAATTTGAAACCCAGGTTCAGCAAGCCCAGAAAATGGAATCCATCGGCACCCTGGCCGGTGGCATTGCCCATGACTTCAACAATATTCTCATGGGAATTCAGGGAAATGCTTCCCTCATGCTTTTGAGAACGAAAAATGGTCATGTAAATTATGAGAAGTTAAAAAATATCGAAACCTATGTGGAGAACGGAACGGAGCTGACCAAACAGCTGCTGGGTTTTGCCCGTAGAGGCAAATATTATGCGATTGCCACTGATTTAAACGACGTTATCGACAAGTCCGCATCCATGTTCGGTCGCACCAAGAAAGAAATCCGAATTCATTCGGATCTGCAACCCGATGTCTGGACGGTGGAAGTCGATCGGGGACAGATTGAACAGGCGCTTTTAAATCTTTACGTAAACGCCTGGCAGGCGATGCCGCAGGGTGGCAACCTATATCTTAAAACCGAAAATGTTATTCTGGATGCGGATTTTATAAATAGCAAGCCCTATAAAGTCGAAGCCGGAGATTACATCAAAATAACCGTAACCGACACGGGAAGCGGTATTGACAAAGAAACCCAGGAACGGATTTTCGAGCCCTTTTTCACCACCAAAGAAATGGGCCGGGGCACCGGGCTGGGGCTGGCGTCTGTTTACGGGATTATCAAAAGCCACGGGGGTTATATTAATGTTTACAGTGAGGCGGAGATGGGCACCACCTTTACAATTTATTTGCCGGCATCCGGGAAAGAAGTACAAAAAGAACAAAAAGAGTCCATCGTTACAGTTTCCAAGGGAAACGGGACGATTTTACTGATTGATGACGAGGAAATGATTATAAAAGTCGGCGAGGAGTTGTTACAGGAACTCGGTTACAAAGTCCTGGTGGCCAGAAGCGGGCAGGGCGCGATCAAATTATATAAGAAAAACACCGATAAAATTGATCTGGTCATCATGGATATGATCATGCCCGGGATGGGCGGCGGCGAAACGTTTGACTATTTAAAAGAAATCAATCCGGACATTAAGGTTCTGCTTTCAAGCGGTTACAGCATTAACGGCCAGGCCTCCGAAATTTTAGAACGCGGCTGTGATGACTTTATTCAAAAACCATTCAACATAAACCAGCTCTCCGAAAAGATTCAAGGGATAATCGCTCAAAAAAACACATAGCTCATATCTGATAGCTCATGGCTCATAGCCTGGAAAGCTGGGGAGCTGGAATGCTTGAAGGCTTTAAAGCTGTTGAGTTTCCAGGCTTTCTGGCCTTTCAGCTTCCCAGCCTTATAGCCTGCCAGCCTCTTGCCATGATCGATCAGCTTTGAGCTATGAGCTACTATCTATTTACCAGACACCTGAAACCTAGTTTACGAACCTAAGGTTCGTAAACCACCGGTTCCCGTAATATCAGCTCAATCGAGCTGGCGGCTGTTTCGGCAGCTTCGGGAAAGATCTGTTTGAGTCCACGGATGTGTCGCAGGTTATCTGCGGTCCTAAGGATCAGCATTACCAGGTCGCCTTCCTCCATTTCAGCCAGGGCACACACTTTTTCCCATGGTTCACCGATCGCCCAGGCATAAATGGCAACAACCGGCCTTAGAAGCAAAGGGCGCGCTTCAAATCCCTGGTCCAGCATATGCCTGGCAAACGGTCTTAAACCCTTGCCGGCCTGGTAAAATGCGTTCAACAGGGGCTTGGGCACGCTTTTTTTGGGCAGTTTGTGGTCGGATTCGCGCTCGTTGACAAACGCAGCGATGATGCCCGCCAGGAGGTGCGGTTCGGATATCGGCAGGATGCCCAGACGGAAGCCCTCGGCGATCAGAAGGGGCTGGTCAACCCGCAATTGGCTGGCCCATTTTCCCTCCGCGGTTAACTCACCCGTGTCGGTAACATAACCGGTTTTTTTTAGAAAATGCAGATGGTGCAAAAAATCGCGCCACAGGTTCTGGGGGTTGCCGCTGCGGGTTTTTTTATTGGCTGCTTTGCGGATTAAGTGCGATGCAAACGATCGCTTGAGCAAATCTTGGATTTGATCGGGATTGTGCGACAGCAGCAAATTGAGAACCATGGAAAAATTTATTCTGATCTGGCTGACGACATCCGAAGCTGTTGTGTGAAAAAGTCTCGCCATTAAGCGCACATCCATGAATTTGCTGGGCAGCAGCAGTGCAAAACCAATATTGTCCATGCCTCTACGACCGGCGCGGCCGGTCATCTGGTGGAACTCGGTGGCATCCAGGGGTAGAAACTGGGTTCCGTTGAAGCGGTCCGAATTGAGAAAGACGACTGTCCGGGCGGGAAAATTCACACCGGCAGCGACCGTGGAAGTGGCAAACACGGCATCCAACAAGCCTTGGGTCATCAATCGCTCCAGGATTAATTTCCAGGCCGGTAGCTGACCGGCATGGTGGGATCCAATTGCCAGGTTTTCAAGAAACCAGCGCTGGCGGTGGTTATAGATATGATGGCTCTGAAAGGTATAAGGCTCAATTCGCTCTTTAAGCCTGGATTTGCGATCAGGATCGATCTGGTGTCCTTCGCGACACAGCTCCAGCGCCCGGTCGCAATCTGCTCGCGACTTCAGAAAAAATATAGCCGGTAGGAGCTGAAATTTTCTTAACACACGCAAAACCTGGTCAAATGGAGGGAGTTCGCGGCCCAGGCGACGTCGTTTCCTGGGTTTGGCTTTTAGAAAATTATGAACCTTTTTAGACATTGTTTCTTTAGCGGCGTTCTTTGTTCGCTCGGTTAACGGCAGCAGCGTCCCGGAAGGATGCAGAAAAAGGGGAACCAGCGGAACCGGTCTTTTCGTTTCCATGATGACCGTACAGGACGATGATCGAATCGAAGATAGCCAGTTTGCAATTTGATCGGCATTGCCGATGGTCGCTGATAGTAACAACAGAGGAATGCGTGCCGGCAGATAAATCATGATTTCTTCCCAGACCACCCCTCGGTCGGCATCCCCAAGAAAATGGGCTTCATCCAGAACCACAAAATCGGTGGCCAGCACTTCGCCCCGGTGCATGGCATCATACAGCTGATTTCGCAGGATCTCGGTCGTTCCCACGATGATTGAAGCATCCGGGTTTTCTTTGCGATCACCGGTCAGGATGCCGACATGTTGCTGACCAAAAATAGCGGAAAATTCGGCGTATTTGGCATTGCTCAGCGCCTTTAGCGGGCAGGCATACCAGGCTTTCCCGCCGCCGGCATGAATCCGCGCGATCGTGCGCTCGGCGATCCAGGTCTTTCCGGCACCGGTCGGTGCTGTCACCAGACAATCGCTGTGTTCAATTGCAGCCAGCGCTCTGGTTTGAAAGGCATCCGGTGTGAACGGGGAGTTTTGGGGCACACCGATTTCGCTAAAAATTGTACGGAGCCTGGCATCGGCGCCTGCCTTCAGATGGGGTGTTCTCGGTTTCTTGCGGGAATAATGCTTTGGCCGGAAGGAATGTTTTTTGCGTTTTACCATTAGAGTCTGGCGATCATGGATTTTACTTGAGCTTTTGACGGCGAATCGACATCAAAAGGCGAGATCCCGTTGAGATCGGCTTCGATCAGAGCCTCGTCATAGGGCAGAAAGCCAAGAAATTCAAAATCGTCCAAGTGGGTTTTTAAAAATTTTTCGTCTTTTTCGCTACGGACTTTATTGCCGACCACGGCAATGTGGTTCAATCCGATTTCAGCGGCCAGCTTACGGATATGTTCGGCGGTGTCGATGCTGCGCCGACCCGGCTCCACCACCACAATGAGCTTGTCGACCGCCTTAGCCGTTGCCCGACCCAGGTGCTCGATGCCGGCTTCCATATCCATAACCACGACTTCATCGCGGGCCAGTACGATATGCATGACCAGGGCCCTGAGCAGTGCACTTTCCGGGCAGATACAGCCGCCCCCTCCTTTTTTTATACCGCCCAGCCGCATAAGCTTGATCTGTTCAAAACTTACCGACACCGCATCCGGCAAATCGTCTACTTTGGGATTGAGCTTAAAATAACCGCCGATGCTACCGGGTTTGGCGCCGGTTCTTTCGAATACAAGGTCTTCCATTTCAGATATGGGTACGACTTTATCGGCATCCGAAACACCGATTCCGGCAGCCAGATTGGCATCCGGATCCGCGTCAATGGCCAGTACGCGTTTGCCTTCATCGTTGAGCGTTCGAATCAATAATGCGGAAAATGTTGTTTTTCCAACACCGCCTTTTCCACTGACCGCCAGTTTCATAAAGATATCCTCTCGAGTTAATGATGGGGCCGCGCCCTCAGCCGTTTTTAATTTTAGGCACTCCACGCCCGCCATGCGAGCAAGGCGAGGCGGGCGGGTTAGTTCATTTTAGCGCACTTTAGGCACTCAACATAAAAGCAATATAACACAGGAACCGATCGCGGCAAGAACAAAAGGCCTGAGGCAGCGCGATTTCTTTGATTATGTAAGGTATATATAAAAAAAAGCAGCGCAGATGCGCTGCTTTTTTGATGAACTGAATTTCAGTAGCCCTCTGGATGCCGGCAATTCACCTTGACCAGGATCCAGGTTGAATATCGGAGGATTCGATACGCGTTAAAGGAACTTCGGTGCTCGTTCTAAACCTGAGTGTGCCACCGGCTCTTTCGGGGAGTCCGCCAACCCAATTGTAATCACCACCCAGCGTGGTATCCAGCAGTGGAAAAAGGGTGGCGTCGTCTGTATAACCGGTATTGGTTATCTTAATATTGGACCACGTTAGCGTTTCGCGACCGTTGAGTTCAGCAATTCCGGCATCGATAGCCCGTTGGCGCGCACTTTCATCGAGACTGATATAGCGCGGTATGGCAACGGAAGCCAAAACGCTTAAAATAACCAGCACGGCAATGATCTCAAGTAGCGTGAAACCCTTCTCAACTCGAATAAACTTCAT
>JASFGZ010000263.1:0-6772 GCA_050123495.1 Desulfobacterales bacterium | reverse complement strand
GGCGGCACCAAACATCTGGAGGCTTTCGCTGACGACTTCAAAGGATGTGTGTCCGGTATAGTACTTGGCCATCGAAGCCTCGTCCATATAGGGCAGCTTGACGTTGTTGGGCAATTCGCGCGCATTGCAGGCTGCACGGTAAATCAGCAGACGGGCGGCATTGAGCTTGATCTGGGACTCGGCAATCATCCACTGCAGTCCCTGGAACTCGCTGATCGGCCGATCAAAGGCCCTTCTCTTCTTCATATAGTCGACCGCCAGGTCGTGGGCGCCCTGGGCGATACCCAGTGCCACCGCACCGGCCCCCACCCGTTGTCCGTTGTAGCCGTACATCAGTTTTTTAAAACCTGCGGAACCGTCACCGGGTACGACCACATTCTCCGCCGGGACTTCGCAATCGGTAAACAGCAGTTCGGTCTCCGGGATGCCCCGCAGCCCCATAGCCCGCTCTACCCGGCCGAAGCTGAATCCGGGTGTCCCCTTGTCGACGAGAATACCACCGATTCCCAGCTCGCTGCCACTATCGTAAAAACGCGCGAATACCAAATTGGTAACGGACACCCCCCCACCGGTAATCCAGTGTTTGACACCGTTGATCACATATCTGTCCCCTTGCTTATCCGCACGGGTGGTCAAATCGGTCAAGGCGGTGCCGGCTTCAGGCTCGGTCATCGCGATGGCCGGTTTGTCCCCCTCTTTGAGAATGCGATGGGCCACCAGCCTACGCTGCTCCTCGGTACCGTAAGCCATGATGCAGCCGAGCGCACCCATATTGGTTTCAACGATCACCCGGGCGGTCACCCCGCAGTATTTGGCAGCGGTCTCGATGGCCAGGATCGCATCGATCAGCGGTCGTCCCTGTCCGCCGTATTCGGTCGGAATGGTCAACCCCAGAATGTCGCATTCCCGCAACGTTTGTACATTATCCCAGGGATACTCATGATTTTTATCCCAGCGGGCGGCTTTAGGGGCAAACTCTTTACGGCCCAGTTCGTCGACCAGTTCAACGATCCGTTTCTGTTGGCGGTTGAGTTTGAAATCCATAGGTCGTCGTCCCCCTACGTTGCCTTTTTGCCGGGTGTCAGCCAAAATAGCTCATAGCTGATAGCTCATGGCTCATAGCTTGAAGGCTGGGAGGCCAGGAGCCAGAAAGCCTGGAAGCTTGGCGTCTTCAAGCCTTCCAGCTTCCCAACCTTATAGCTTCCAAGCCTATTCGCCTTATTAAAATCCTGACACCTGAAACCAAAAGTAAAACCATGTTCTATAAATTGCTTGAAAAACGCAATATCATCTAATGGATAGTTAGGCGGCTTGCATCAGTTCGATTCCAACATCGTATCCTGTTTGCAGTGCCGTCCGGTTCTGGTCGAGGGTTTTGGGTGGTACGTTACCGACCAGGCATTTTCTGAGCGCATCCAGGGTCACCAGTCCACTGACCGCCGAAAGCGCGCCCAGCATGATAATGTTGGCAAACAGCGCCCGGCCCAGTTTTTCTTCGGCAATCCGCGTCGCCTCCACCGCATAAACCTTTTGCATACCCGGCGGGATATCTTTGATAAGGGTTGTGTCGGCGACGACGATTGTTTTTTGGGGATCGATGTGGTCCCGGTATTTGTCCAGCGCCGGTTGGGACATTACCACAAATGAATCCAGGCTCATGGTTTTGATGTAATCGATCTCCTCGTCACTGATGACAACCTCTGAACGGCAGGCCCCGCCTCTGGCCTCCGGCCCGTAACTCTGCGTTTGAGCCACCTCTTTATTTTCGTGCAAACCGGCGGCCTGGGATAGCAGTAAAGCCGCTTTGATGACCCCTTGCCCGCCAAACCCGGCAAACATGACTTCAGTTCTCATCGTCCACATCCTCCACCGTTATGGCCATATCCGGGCAAATCATTTCGCAGCGCATGCAGCCGCTACAGTTATCGGGATCGGTTGCCTCGGTTGCGAGGTAACCTTTGGCATTTCTGTTTTCAGAGGTTGATAGAACGTCGTTCTCGCACTGGCTGATACACAGGCAGCAGCCTTTACAGTATTGTTGATCAACAACGATTCGCTTCAATGATCTATCCTTTCAGAGAGGTGCGCAAAGCCGCGATGCTCTCGCACAATTCCGGTCGTTGATCGGATTGATGCAGTGTGCCGATCACAATGCGCTCAGACAGTTCATCGGCCGAAAGTTTTTGCGCTTTCTTGCGAGTGACCGCCTTGCCCTTGAAGTATGCCAGAAGGTCATCCGCCCTGGGGGTGCCGTAGATGTAGCGTCCGGCCTGGGTGGGGCATTGCGACAGGGTATGTACCAGCGAGAACCCCTTATGGGAGATGGCCTGTTTCACGGCCTTTTTGATTCCCAGCGGATGGGCGCTGGTCCATCTGGCGACATACGTGGCGCCGCAGGCAATCGCAACCGCAGAGGCATCAATTGGCGGATCAGGGTTGCCATGGGGGGATGTCTGGGTCGTGGCCTCCAAGGGGGTGGAGGGCGACACCTGTCCGCCGGTCATACCATAGATGTGGTTGTCAAGCAGGATAACCGTCAGGTCGATATTGCGCCGTGCGGCGTGCATAAAATGATTGCCGCCGATTCCGATGCAATCCCCGTCGCCGCTGAACACAACAACATGACGCTCGGGCTGGGCCAACTTTAGACCGGTTGCAACGGCAATGGCCCGGCCGTGCAGGGTGTGCAGGACGTCCGTATTCACAAAAACCGGTGCCCAGCTCGAACAGCCGATGCCGCCGACAAGCGACAGGTCGTCAATGATACCCAGATCATCAACCGCCCGCAGAAACGCATTTAAAACCGTGCCATGCCCGCAGCCGGGGCAAAAAATCATCGGCAGTGCGCTTTTTCGCAGATATTTTTCCGCAATCGGGTGCATGGCGGATATCTCCTCAAAATGATCAATTTTTAATTACAGCTAAAATTTCCTGGGGGGTGTGAATGTTGCCCCCCAGTTTGGACGCGGAGCGGATTTGCTGACCGTCATGGGTCAGGCGCTCTATTTCATGAACGATCCGGCCGATGTTCATTTCAGGTACAATAATGGTGTGCGCATTTCGAATGGCATCTTTGATGAACAGATCCGGAAAAGGCCATATGATTTTTAGTTTGATGAAGCCCACTTTCAAGCCCTCTGCGCGCGCCATTTTGGTCGCCGACAAAGCAGATCGGGCCACCGATCCGTATGCCAGTACGACGGTTTCGGCATCATCCAAATAAGCACTATCGATGTCCACCAGTTCATCCGCATGATTGGTGATCTTGCGGCACAGCCGTTCCATCAACCGGCCGCTGGCAATCGGATCGTGTCCGGCCCGGTTGCCGTCTTCATAATGCAGCTGCCCGTCTATCAGCAACTTATACCCCTGGCCAAAGGTGGGCATGCCGTCCAGCAGGCCGCTGGAATCCGCGGCATAGGGCAAATACTGTTCAGGAGGCCCCTTCGGACGCTGTCGTTCGCGCACATCGACTTCTGCCGGCACAAGCAGCTTCTCCCGTGTGTGGCCGACGATTTCATCAGACAGGATCATAACCGGCACCCTGAATTTTTCCGCCAGATTGAAGGCTTTGACCGTCAGTTCAAAGCATTCCTGCACCGATGAGGGAACCAGGGCGATGATTTCATAGTCGCCGTGGGATCCGTACCTGGCCTGAACCACGTCTTGCTGCGCCGACAGGGTCGGCTGTCCTGTGGAGGGACCGCCACGCATAACGTTGATGATGACGCAGGGGGTTTCAGTGACGACGGCGTATCCGATGCCTTCCTGCATCAAAGAAAAACCGGGGCCCGAAGTGGCGGTACAAGATTTCAATCCGCCCCAGGTAGCCCCGATAATGGCCGAAATGGATGCGATTTCATCTTCCATCTGCATAAAGGTGCCCTGGACCTCGGGCAGCCGGGACGACATCAGTTCCGCAATTTCTGAGGCGGGCGTGATCGGATAGCCGGCGAAAAACCGGCATCCGGCGGCCAATGTACCCCGCACGCAGGCCTCATTTCCCTGAACGATGACAACTTCTTCGGTTTTCAAAAACGCATCTCCTTTCATCTGTGGTCTTCCCGAGGGCGCATCGAGATCTGTTGCCGGATTGCGCACCTGAGAAGACAGGGGTCGGCCCTCGATAGAAAATAAGTATGGAATGAAGAGCAAGCCGCGTGCCAGGGATACAAATATCATTTAACATCCTGTTTATTCAAGCTATTTATGAAAAAGCGCGCGGTCTTTAAAGAAGTCAGAAATCCTCATTTATGAGGACTATTTTAGCATTAATGATATATTTATTCCTAAAAATGGTATTGTAGTTGCCAAAAACCCGGATTCAACCTATAATGAGCGCCTTTTTAACCGCTCCGGGAACCCGTATTGCCTTTGTTACCCATTTAATAAGGGAGAATCAACCCATGATGTCCGATGAAAAGAAATTTCAATTTGCAGTGGTGGGGCATTCCTATGAACTGGCGAATGCCGTTCAGCGGTGCGTGAATCCGGAAACCGAGGAGCTTATCACCCGCGTGGTGAACGCCGGCGAAGGGGTGTCTGTGGCCAAACAGCTGGTGGATCAGGGCACCGAAATCATTTTCGGGCATATGGGCAACGCCCAGCTCATGTTACAGCAAATCGGGCAGCCCGTGGTCGAAATCCCGCGCACCCACCTGGATATGATGATCGCCTTTAAGAAGGCTAGGGCCTTTGGTTCCCATATCGGATTGACCAGCTTTTCGGAGCCGACTGACGGGATGGATTTTATCGAGGAGATTCTGGGCATCAAAATCCACCAGATCATTTTCGAAAATTTCGCCGAAATGGAGACCGGGGTTTACGAGGCCTTTAATCAGGGCGTTCGCGTCCTCGTCGGTGGAGGTGTCAGCACCAAAATCATCACCGCCTTGGGGGGTCGCGGCATCGTGGTCGACCCCAGGCAGAGCGCCGTTGAAAAAGCGTTCCGTGAGGCCAGGGTGATTGCCGCCTTCCGCCGCAAAGAAGCTGAAAACACAGCCCGTCTGAAAACAATATTGCAGATGATCGAAGATGGTGTCGTTTGCGTGGACAATTATGGGCGCATCGACATTTATAATGAAAATGCAGCAACCATTCTCGGCATGAACCTGAAACGAACTGTCGGCCAATCCCAGTCCCGAATTCTCAAAGATATCCATCTGCTGGATGTGTTGACGAGCGGGAATCCGAAACATGATAAGATCAAAAAGATCGGTCCCCACACAATCGTGGTCAACGCCCTGCCGATTGAAAGCGAAGGTCGCGCCCAGGGTGCCGTGGCCCTGCTGAAAACTGTATCCAGAATAGAGAGCATCAGCCGTAAATTTAAAGAAAGCCTCTACACCAGGGGTTTTGTCGCCAAGCACACCTTAAAAGACCTCGTGGGCGAAACAGCAATCATGCGCCAGCTCAAACGCAGGGCCAGGCAATATGCCCAAACCCACACGACGCTCATCATCCAGGGCGAAACCGGCACCGGCAAGGAACTGCTGGCCCAGGCGATACACAACCTGAGCCCCCGCCGGCAGCAACCCTTTGTGGCCATCAATTGCGCCGCCCTGCCCGAGTCGTTGCTGGAAAGCGAGCTATTCGGATATGAAGAGGGGGCCTTCACCGGTGCCAAACGCGGTGGCAAAATCGGCCTGTTCGAACTGGCCCATCAGGGGACGGTTTACCTGGACGAAATCGCCGATATATCGGCAGCACTTCAGATGCGGCTCCTGAGAGTAATCGAAAACAAAGAAGTCATGCGGGTCGGCGGCGACCGTTATGTGCCGGTTGATGTACGCATCATCAGCTCATCCTATAAAGATCTGAATCACGAAATGAAAGCGGGCCGCTTCAGACCCGACCTGTACTATCGCCTGGCCGTTCTGAAATTGAAGCTCCCCGCGCTGCGTGAGAGAAAAGAAGATATCCCTTTGATTCTGGAGGGCATATTGGCTTCGCGGGCGCCATTTAAGCCCACTTTCACAACGAAAATGCTTGCTTACCTGAATCGATACCACTGGCCGGGGAATGTGCGCGAATTGATTTCATTTGTGGACAGTTATTTGATTCTGTTAAAGACAAAAAGCCATGATGAGCAGCTGATCGCAATGCTTCTGGAGGAACAAATGGAAGAGGCCTCCCATCGGGGAGAAGCGCCATCGGACGACAATGCGGCGGCCGCCTGCGATATTGGCGCTGACGAATATATGGCCGGCACGTTAAAGGAAATGATGGAACGGGTGGAAAGCAAACTGATTCAGAACACACTGCGGGACTGCCGGTTCAACAAAAAGGAAACCGCTAAAAAATTGGGTATCAGCGTCAATACGCTCTGGCGCAAACTCAAAGCAGGTGATACACATAATTGATTATCCGCGTTGTGATTACATCTTCCAATTTCGTGCCATAAACTTGAGTTTCGACATTTCCTGGAAACCCCTCTTTTGGTAAAAATCAACCGCAGCACCGGTCCAGAGCACTTGTCTGAGCGGAGCCACTTCCGGATGTTCACCAATACACTGAACCAACCATTTCCCGAGCCCTTGACCTCTGAAATCCTCACGAATGATCATGTCAAGAATGACCGCATAGATAACGCCATCTGTGATAACCCGTGCAAATCCAATCTGTTCGTTAGCCTTTGTAAGACCGAAGCATAATGAATTGGCGATCGTCTTTTCGATGGCTGCGCGCGAACGGCCCTTTGCCCAGTGCGATCGACTCAGCATAGCGTGAAGTGCGTCAATATCCAACCGGCCCTTTTCCGATGAAATCATAA
>JASFGZ010000262.1:0-6798 GCA_050123495.1 Desulfobacterales bacterium | reverse complement strand
CCCCATGTCCCCATTCTGCTCGGCGTGCTCGTGGCGGCAATCGTCGGTCTGCGGGCCGGTTTCAGCTGGAAAGAAATCGAAACCGGCATGCTCAACGGCATCACCAATGCGCTGCAGGCTATTGTGATTTTGCTCATCATCGGAATTCTCATCGGCGTTTGGATCCAAACCGGCGTGGTGCCCACGATGCTCTTCTACGGTCTGAAAATATTGCACCCTAAAATATTCCTGCCGGCTGCTTTGATCATATGTTCGATCACCGCTTTAGCCACAGGCACTTCCTGGGGAACCACCGGAACCATAGGTATCGCCTTGATCGGTATCGGCGCGGGATTAGGATTTCCGCTACCGGTAGTGGCCGGGGCGGTGCTTTCCGGTGCCTATTTTGGAGATAAAATGTCGCCCCTTTCTGACACGACCAACATGGCGCCTGCCATGGTCGGCACCGACCTTTACACGCACATCAAGCACATGACTTATACGACCGGCGTCAGTTATGGCCTAACTCTGGTGATCGAGTTTGTTATCGGCTTTTTTTATGGCGGCGGGCAGGTCAAGTTAGAAAGCGTCAACCAAATGCTGACAGGCATCGACGCGCAATTCAGCATCAATCCCCTTTTGTTGCTTCCCCCGATTATTGTCATGGTTCTGGCATTTCGCAGAATACCGGCTGTCCCGGGTATCGTGATGGGAGTTTTAGCAGCTGGCGTTTTGGGAGCCATCTTTCAGGGAAATACATTCGGTAACCTGTTGTCAGCGGCTTACGGCGGTTATGTCAGCAACAGTGGCATTGAAGCGGTCGACAACCTGTTGACCAAAGGTGGTTTCGAATCCATGTTGTACACCGTGTCTCTGGTGATCTGCGCCATGATGTTCGGCGGAATTATGGAAAAGACCAATCAACTGCGAGTCGTGGTGAGCGTCATACTTAAAAAAGCTCAAAGCACCGGCTCTTTGATTACGTCCACCATCCTGACTGCCGTCGCGTCCAACTTGATTCTGTGCGATCAATACATGGCCATCGTGATGACCGGCAAAATGTACGCCCAATCCTATATCGACCAGAGTTTACACCCCAAAAACCTGTCCCGGGCCATCGAGGACAGTGCGACGGTAACGGCCAATCTTGTGCCGTGGAATTCGGGCGGTGCTTACCAGGCCGCCACCCTGGGAGTGCCAACCATTGCCTATTTGCCATTTAACTTCTTTTGTTGGCTCACGCCGATCGTATCCATAATCTACGGCTGGTTCAATATTACGATTGACCCACTGGAAGAGGAGGTCGAAGCACCCGACATGGCGGCTGAAACTGGCGCCGCATAAAAGGATGACGGACCATCGTTTACAACCGTCCAAGACAAAACCATAAAGGAGATACGGACATGTTTAAGACGATCTGCCTTAAAATCATAATGGTATTCATTCTGTCCGTTCTATGGTTGGTGCAAGGGAATGCGCCCGCGCTAGCCGTAGACGTGGAATTGTCCAAAGACTCGACTTTAGAAGGTATTTTACAACGTGGTGAACTGCGCATTGGCTTGGAAGTGGGCTATATGCCTTTTGAGATGATTGACAAACGCAGCGGGCTACGACAGAAGGGGATTCGCCACGGAGGATTTCGACGTAAGGGCCGTCAACTCAGCTTGATCGGCTTTGATATCGATATCGGGATTGAAATGGCCAAAGCATTAGGGGTCAGACCGGTATTTGTTGACACCCTATGGCCCAGCATTATTCCTGCCCTGAAATTAGGCCGCTTTGACATCATTTATGGTGGGATGTCCGTCACCGAGGGGCGTAAGAAGCTCGTTGATTTTGCCAATCCCTTCATGACAGTGGGCCAAACCGTGCTGCTCAATGCCAAGCATAAGAATACCGTTCAATCTTACAAGGACCTCGATGATGCCAAGTTTGTGGTTGTATCCAAACCCGGAACCACCGGTGAGCAAGCCGTGCAGCGTCTGATTTCAAAGGCCACCTATGAAACCGTCGACACGGAAATTGAGGGTGCCATGCGGGTGCTCGAAGGCACAGCGGACGCTTTTGTCTATGATTTTCCGTTTAACGCCGTGTTTAATGCCATGCACCCTTCGGATCAGCTGATCTTTCTGGATAAGCCTTTTACCAGAGAACCAATTGCCTGGGCGATTCGAAAAAACGATCCGGATTTTCTCAAATTTCTCAACGGCTTCTTGGAAGAGATCAAAAAAGACGGCCGCTTCGATAAAATTTACAACAAGTGGTTTATAAGTACCGATTGGTTTAAACATGCCAGATAAGTCTGGATGAAATCCAATGAAAATCGCAGCAGAGGGCAGTGACTGCACACGCTCTCTGCTGCCCCTCATGTCAAGAAATTCCGATCTGCTGTTTGAAAATTCGGACACTGTCCGAATTATATCGCCAGGAGTCTTATCGTATGAGAAACGGCAGAAAAATATCGAAGAAGCCCGTGTCCATTCTGTTATTTCTCTGTGTCCTCGTTTTAATTCCTGCCAAGATTGTTCGCCCTCAAGAAAAACCGCTTCCAGTAGCCATTGAAGTGATGGCCCCCTGTGTCATGAAATCAGATGAGGCGTATACGGGCTTTGAGATTGAGCTTTGGGAGGAAATCTCAAAAGATCTGGGGCTAGAATTTGCCTATTATGAAACCAATATGGACGGAATTTTCAAGGATTTGATCGAAGGAAGGGCCCATGTGGGGTTTTCCTGCATTACCATTACCCACGAAAGAGAGAAACGCGTCGATTTTTCCCACCACACTTTGGATTCCGGGTTGCGAATCCTGGTATTGAATAAAAAAGCGTTCAGTCTGATCGGACCTGTTAAATCCCTTTTTTCACCACTTGTGATGAAAGCTATGGCCTACCTTGGCCTTTTCCTTGTTGTCTGCGGTCATGTGTTCTGGTGGGTGGAAAGGGGCAAGCACCTTATCAGCATGAACTATTTTCCCGGTATATTTCAGGCATTCTGGTATGTTATGGTAACGATGACGACAGTGGGATATGGGGACATCGTACCCCGCAAGTGGGTTGGCCGTGTTATGGCGTTTCTTGTTATGGTGATCGGGATCGGCTTTTTCGGATGGGCTATCGCTCAATTATCGTCGGCCATTACTTTGCAAAATCTGCATTCCGATATCACCCACCACCAGGATCTTCGCAACAAAATGGTTGCAACGGTTGCTGGCACTACAAGTGTCGATGCCCTTGATGATCTCGGTGCGATCGTTGTCCCCGTTAAAGTGATAGATGAAGCCATTGAAAAACTCTTACAGCATCAAGTCGATGCCGTCGTTTTCGATTCTCCCACAATTCTATATTATGCCCATTATGAAGCGGCGGGAAAAGTGGCCGTCGTCGGCAATCTTTTTGATCTACAATATTACGGGTTTTTGTTTCCCCAAGGAAGCGAACTCCGCGAACCGGTCAACCGGGCTATATTGAAGATGCATGAAACCGGTGCGTACGACAGAATTTTCAACAAATGGTTTGGGTCCTATTAACCACGAATCCGAGCAGAATCAATAAAATTTTTACCATGATCATGCGCATTTTTAAGTATTGCTATACAAATGTCACGCTTTTATTTTTATGCATCAGTACTTCCTTGAGTCTAAAGGGGCTTATTGTGCGGGCAATAATGTTGGGAAGCGCCACCGGAATGCTGATGTTTTGTCTTGTACCCGATTGCATCGCCGACAGTGACACGCTTCAGATAGCTGTCATCGGTCCCATGTCCGGGAAAGACCACGAAGGTGGTCAAGCAATGCTAGACGGGGTGAGTCTGTATGTGGAAGAAGTCAACAGGAGCGGGGGGATTAACGGCAGGACACTTGAAGTCATAGCGTACGACGATCAAAATAATAAAGTGACGGCTCGAAATAGGGCCCTGGAAATTGCGAAAGAAAGCAAGACGTTAGTTGTGATCGGTCATTATTACAGCTCGATATCACTCGAGGGAGGTAAGATCTATAAGGAATATGGCATTCCCGCGGTAACCGCAAGTGCGACGGCTCCGGAGGTGACCGAGGGAAACGGTTGGTACTTTCGCGTTGTACCGGATACCCATCTTCAGGGAAAATTCTGCGCACTTTACATCAAAAATATTCTCGAGCAGGAAGCCGTAAATATCGTTTTTGAACAGGATGCATACGGCACCACCCTCCGGCGTTCCTTTGAGCGGGCCTCCCGGGATTGCGGGCTTTGGATCAAGAACATTTGGAGTCTTAATTCGGAAATCGATGATGTGGACCGGAAATTCGATGCGATTACCCATGCGTTAAAGCTTGATCCAAAACCAGAGGCACTGTTCGTGGCGCTTCAGGACCATGAAGCTGCCAAGCTGGTCAGATCGATTCGAGATGCCGGCCTCGAGCTTACTATTATGGGCGGAGACGCCATCGGATCGGAATCTTTCCAAAGACAATTTGTGAAAATTCCTTCAGAAACAAGAAGTCCCGGGCATTATACCGATGGTATTTACGCCGCTACATTTTTTATCAGCGATATCAGCAACCGCAAAGCGCGGCAATTCAATAAAACATTCAAACGGCGGTTCGGCAAGGAACCCGATGACATGGTTGCCACGCATTATGATGCGGCCACCATAGCTGTGGAAGCGATAAGAAAGGCTAAAATCGAGATCGATGTGGCGCAAAGCCGAAAGAATATCCGCAATCAGCTGAGTCGTTTCAGATCCATGGAAACCGCACACAAGGGAATTACAGGACGTATTTTTTTTGACGCGCACGGCAATGTCGTCAAGCCGTTTCCTTTCGGTGTATACTCCCACGGCAGGTTGATCTCGGCACCCACTCAGTTCGGTCCGATAGTAAATCTGGATACAATCGTCGATTTGCGAAAGGAGCTTGAAGAGGGGAATATCGTCCCCATTGGTGATCGCTTTGTGTACCGGACCATGGTGATATATACGGGAATCGACATCAACGAGATCAGTCACATCAATCCGAGAAACGAAACGTTCACAGCGGATTTCTACGTATGGTTCAGACACAAGGGATACCTCGACTACAGCAAAATAGAATTTCTGAATGCCGTGGAAGATTTACGCCTGAGAGATGAACCGATTATGGAAATGACTGCCCAGAATATGGCATCCAGGACATATCGTATAAAAGGTGATTTTAGAGAGGCGTTTGTTTTTCGCGACTATCCGTTTGACTCGCAAACATTGAGTATCCGCCTTAGACATAACAAATTCAACAGTGAGCGTCTTGTATTTGTTACCGACGATATCGGGATGCAACGTTACGGCGGCAGAACACCGGCAAAGCGTCTAAAGGGAATTTTAGGCCTCAGCAAAGAGGCGCCCTGGCATCTGCAGGACATCCTGGTGTTTTCGGATATAGGTACTGCTGATTCGACTCTCGGCAACCCGGGCATGTTCCATGCAAAAGCGGATACGGCCATAAGCTACTCCCGGTTCAATGTCGTCACGGAGATAGAAAGAAATGCGAAAAGCTACGTGCTAAAGAATTTGGTGCCCTTGTTTATCGTCATTTTGCTCGGATACATTATGCTCTTTGTAATCCCTGAAGGACCGCCATTTGTTGCGCGAATGCATCTCGGGGTGATCGCCCTGCTGACCTCGGTTTTCCTGAGACTGGAAGCAGCCGGCCAGTTACCGAATATCGGGTATCTTGTTGCCCTGGATTACATGTATTTTGCCGTCTACGTTCTCATCCTGTCGGGGATTGTAATAACCGTGGCAAAGCACAGAGCGCTTCGCAGGGGGAACGATATACGGGCGAAGCGACTCGACTATTTCGGACGTATGTTTCAACCGATATATATCGTAATCGGGATCGGAATTTTCGTATACATATATTAATATACTAGCGAAGCTTTGCTCAATCTTTTGCTTCCATATGATGATTTGGTTTAAGATTAGCTAACGATTTGAACAATATTTAGTTATTATATCATGCGGCCATGCAGACACAATTCTATTTTTTGCACATTTCATCGGTAAACCGGCAATAAACTGCCTATCTAAAAAGTAAGGTTTTGCGGAAGAGTTGCTCGATAACTTTAATTTTACGCCATTCAGCACTTCAAAGACATAAAAGCCTGAAATCTTTCCGGGACCGACTACAGCCCCTGAGTTTCACGGCCTATGGCAGGCCCTCCGGGCCAAAAACGTGAATTCACTTTTCAACCGTGAACACTGAAAAGGGTGGTCCCTGCCCGCGTTGACATCTCGGCGAGAGTGACTATTTATACTTCCAGAACGGGGAGCATTATATTATTTTTTATTTTAGCGGGTTCCCCGATTCACGATGGCTTACGCCCTTTTGGGGGCGCAGCAAAAGAATCACTGGCACAGGTGTGTTAATATGGGAGGGTATCAACGTGGCCAATAAATATACAGCCAGAAAGATGTTTGATGAGGGTGTCGCTGCCTATGTCAAAAAGGATTATCAGGCAAGCCTTGACCTATTTTCGCGTGCGATAAAATACGATCCAACCCTGGCACTGTTTTTCGTGTGTCGGGGTGCTGCCAGCTTAAAATTGGGAAGGGCACGTGACGCTATCGGGGACTTTAACCGGGCAATTAAGCTGGACGCGACATATGCCCGCGCCTTTCACCTGCGTGGGTTAGCCTATGAAAAATTGGGAGAACTCGCCCGGGCCTTTCGAGATTTTGACCGCTCCCTTGAAATCGACCCGGAATATGGTGCGGCTTACCACAGCCGTGATTCCGTGCTATCAAATCCAAAGAAATCTTCTTTGGTTTTCCAAGATTTTGAAATTGTTAATCACCTCATGGCGCTGC
>JASFGZ010000261.1:0-6800 GCA_050123495.1 Desulfobacterales bacterium | reverse complement strand
GCTATCGCAGCAGCGCCCAAACCTGCTTTTTTAATAAAATCGCGTCTTTTCATTTTGGCTACCTCCTTTCATGGTGTTTGGGTTAACATCCAACCAGATTGCAAAAATGCAACAGCTTAAAGGTATGACTGGAAGGCGTTAAGGTGATGGTTCATCGATTCTCAGGTTTTTTTCCCATTTATTTGTCCTGTTTACCTACATCGGCAAATCAATTGCTGTCAAGTTTTTTGTGTTAAAAGCCGGTCATCCCATATAAGGATGAACGCGTGCGACGTTTCGGCCAGCAGGAAACCCTTTAGCGGTGAGCCTATTTACAAACTTAAGAACGACCGCTGACATTAGGCACCATGCAGGTCGCTCCCATCGATCGGTGGTAATCTGCAAAGCAAGAAACAATAACCAGAACCTATCTCAAAAATGTGGATCAGGGTTCAGGGCAAGGCGTCCCGTGAATTGAAAACGGAGCGTACACGCAGTACGTGAGTATTTCAATTCGTGGGAGAACGCAGCCCCGGGCACTTAGACGCAATTTTGAGATAGGTTCTAAAAAAGGGATTGACTCCGTGCCTCCCTCCGTTATATTTTGCCGGCTTAAGTAAACGACCTTAAGTATAAAACCGGCGGAAAGATCGCGATGGCCATTCCGTTGGCTGGCGGACCAGCAACTGAATGTGTGAACCGTTTTAGACTATAAAAGGGGAGGGTCGACATGTGCACGGCAAAGCGCCTTTTGGATCAGGAATTTACCCGGGAAACCTGTTATGAACTTTTGCCAGAATGGAAGGGCCTTGATATCCGTATCACGGAGCTCAGCGGCGGGATAACCAATAAGCTGTACCGGGTTCAGTCGCAAAAAGGTGATTACACCGTTCGAATTTACGGTGATAAAACCGATCTTTTTATCAACCGCGACTATGAAGCCCAGGCGATCGAGGAAATGGCGAAAATCGGCGTGTGCTCCAATATGGTCAAGTATATGCCCGAAAAGGGCGTTACCATTGTTGAATACATCGATGACGCTATTGTTTTGACAAATGATCACTTTTTAGACGCATCGCTTTACCCCAAAATTGTTGAACCGATTATAAAAATTCACACAAGCGATGTGAATTTGGAGGCGATTTTCAATCCCCTGGTGGAAGTGATGAAGATGTCCGCCATACTCAAGCGGCTCAATGCAGACTATCCGGAATTTGACATTGCGGGCACTATCCAGCGGCTCATCAAGCTGTCGAGTATTATCAATATCCCCGAATCTGAATATTGTCCCGGCCACAATGATCTGCTGGCGGACAATTTTATACTCATAAAAGAAGATGCGGCGCACAAATACGATTTTCCCATGTATATCATCGATTGGGAGTATGCCGGGATGGCACCCAAGTATTACGATATTGCGGACATGTTTCAGGAAATCCTTGTTCCGCGAGAAGCGGAAAAACAGATTGTCGAGGCATATTGCGCCGGTCATAAATTCGATCGCGTGCTCTATCTGATCGATCTTTTCAAACCCTTCCCTGACATTTACTGGTTTTTGTGGAGCTTGATTCAGCTCAATATCTCAACTATCGAATTCGACTATTACAATTACGGCAAGGTCAAATACGAAAATGCATTAGGGAATCTGGAGTTTATTAAAAAGGAATACGGTGTTGCGGTTTAAATTCCTTTCGATCATATGCCGGATGCGCAACCGGGCGCACGGATCATCATAACAGGAACACAGCCGGAACGCAGGAGCCGGTCGGCGACGCTGCCCATCACCCAGCGACCGACTCCCGAACGCCCGTGACTGGCGATGATGATGAGATCCACACCATTTTGTTCAGCCCAATGTGCGAGGGTTTCTGCTACTTTGCCTTCTAAAACCTCATAGCTGAGCACCGCACCCTCAAGGGCGGTTTTTTGCACGATCTTCTCCAGATAAGCTTCCGCCGTTTTTTTTCGCTGTTCGTCCATTTCCCGGCGATCTTTTTCCTGAAATCCGAGTTCGCCCTGGGCCGGCAGCCTGGCCGGCAATTGAATCGGAGCCACCACACGTACAAACACCACCTGGCTAACTTTGCATCCAGTCGTAATCGCTTCCACATGCGGCATAACACATTCTGCCAGCTCCGAACCGTCTAAAGGGATCATGATTTTGCGGTACATGTTTATTTCCTTTCGTCTTGATTGCGAACTATGCTTGCAAAGTTCCGAAGCCGCCAAACAATCCAGCAACCAGAGCCAAAATGGCAATCTGAATAATCCAACCGATAAGACAGACGCCGACGGCTCGCCAGGTACTTTTATAATCAAGCGCTTGCCGGACGGCAATGACCATCGCCACCAGCATCCAGATGCCGATGAGAAAATTGAGGATGCCCCCCAGAGCCGGGATGATTCCCAGAACGCGCAGTACGCCCGGTGAGCTAGAAAATCCGATGGTGCGCAGCAACTCCCCATAGTCTGCTTTTGTTTGGGGCTCAGGTAACAGTCGGGTTCCAATAAAATATGTCAGAAACGCCCAGATAAACCATCCCAGCAGCGCCGCCAGGGTTCCGAGAACAAGTCCCATTATACCTATCGTTCCGATGGTTCCGATACCCGCAGCAACACTTGCAAGAACGACCACTGCCATGGCCTGCCCCATGGCGCCTTTGTCGGCTTCGACCTCTTCATAGAGGTTAACATCCAGTTTTGCTGCCCGTATCATCCGATCTGTGAATGATGCCATGATTGCCTCCTTTTGCTGTACGGAAATTGAAAATGGGTTAAGAATTTAGAGATGTATTTTTTTGATATCCAGAAAATTTTTAAAATGACCAGATCCTGGGGATGAAAAGGGAACCCATCACCAAAACAAGCACATTCAGCGGCATTCCCAGTTTTAAGTAATCGCTGAAACGATACCCCCCGGGACCATACACCAGCAAATTCGTTTGATAGCCGATCGGTGTTGCATAACAGGCGCTGGCACCAAAACAAACCGCAATGATAAAGGGTTTGGGGTTGAGGCCCAGCCCCAGCGCTGCGGAAATCGCAATCGGCAACAGCAAAATAGCGGTGGCGTTGTTACTGAGTATGTGGGTGCTGATGCTGGTTAACAATATGATGCCGCTTAAGACGAAAACCGGATTTAACCCGCTGAAGAGGCTCAGAAATCCTTTGGCATAAAATTCTGAGGCACCGGTTTTTTCCAGCGCGGCACTTAACGCGATTGTGGCAATAATGATTAATAGAACCCGGCCCTCTATGGCACGATAGGCATCTCGTAGCTGAAGACATCCGGTTAAAATCATAAGAAACGCTGCCGATAGAGCACACACCATAATATCGGCCATCCCCGTGGCGGCGGCAACCACCAGACCGCCGAATATGACAAACGCGCGGCGTGCCAGTCTTTTGTGAACAATTTCATGATGGACGTCTTCCACGATGATATAATCCGACGCGCCGCGCAGTCTTTCCAGCGATGATTCCGGACAGCGGATCAGGAGGATGTCGCCGATTTTTAATTGAATATCCTTGATTTTTTGTTCGGTATAATGAAGCTCCTGGCGCTTAATTGCGATGATATGAATATCGGGATCACGCTGCAGGCGATCTTCCGTCATTCGAGCGCCTATCAGGGATGACTGGGGTGGAATGATCAACTCCACAATTAAGGATTCTTTATGCCCGGCTGCGAAATTCATGCCTTGTTCCGCCAGAGATAATTCCACAACATCTCCGTGCAGGATTTCAACCAGATCATTGGCCGAGCCTTTGATGAGCAAAAGATCATCCGGTGCAATTTTAACCGAATCTCTGTCCGGGTAGAAAATATGTGAATACCGGATCAGCTCGAGGACTTCAATGTTCGGATATTTTTGCGCAAAATATGAATTCGGATCTTCACCAATGATACGGCTTCCGCGCGGAACCTGAAGCTCGGCCAGATAACGCCGATGCGTATCATTCTTTAACTCACACACCGGGTTGTGCATACTGGGCATGAGCCGGGGGGCGAAGAAAACAAGAAAAGCGATTCCCAGCAGGGCAATGGGCACCCCTAAACGCGAAAGTTCAAACATCTGCAATGCGCCAAAACCATACATGGCACTCAAGTCGCTGATAATAATGTTGGTGGAAGTCCCGATCAGCGTGCAGGTGCCGGCTAAAATGGAAGCATAGGAAATTGGAATTAAAAATTTTGACGGACTGAAATCCAATTCACAGCTGAGACTCAAAATAATAGGGATGAAAAGAACGACCACCGGGGTATTGTTGATGAAAGCCGAAGCCAATCCGACAATGGCAAGGATCAAAACAATCGCCAGTTTCGAATGGCCCCGGGAGTATTGCAGTACTTTTTGGCTGATAAAACCGACCGCACCGGTGCGGATCATGCCTTTGCTGATCATAAACATGGACCCAACGGTTATGACGGCCGGGCTCGCGAAGCCCGCGATGGCTTCTTTAGGCGTTAAAATGCCGCTGAGAATCAGTGCAACCATGATACCGATTGACGTCATATCCACCGGCAGCTTTTCGGTTATCAACAGAAGCATCGCAATCAGTAAAATAACAGTCACCAGCCAGATGGCCATATCATCACCTCGCCGAAGAATTAATTTCTACGGAAGCATCAAGAGGCTTTGCTTATATTGTATGGATTTCAATGTTTGGATAAATGCAGGGTCACGGTTAAGCATTAATCTTTATTCAAAAATATGATTGTCAAGTTTCAGTCCTTCAGATTTGTCTATTCACGCCCTTCGAAATGGATTGATAATTTTTTAAAATTTTTTCGGGAAGGCTCGACAAAAAATCCCGGATAGCGGACATGGCGATACGGGGCAGGGTGCAACCCCTATTGGACAGCGCAACCTGAGGTCAGGTCAGCAAACGCCGTATCGGCGATACGACGGAATCTCTTGGCATACTGCAGGATCTGCCGGCCGTCAGGAGCCAGGAGAAAAGGCGTGATTTCCGCCCGTCCCCGAGCGGCGCTAAGGGCAAAAGGTACCGATTTATTATTATTCACCCAAGCGCCGCGGGAGGCTCACTGCGCGACGGGGCACGCGAGCTCGCAGTACCGGCAGGGCTTGGTGACCTCGCTGGGCTCTTCGATTCCCATGATCGACCCATCGAGAATTTCCACCTCGGCATCGCGTTTGTCGTTCTCCAGCTTGCAGAGTGCTCTCTCGAAGGCCCCGCTTCGGAACGCCTCTCTCGGACAGGCTCGGTGGCAGGGCATGTCGCAGCCATTGCACGGGTCGAAGTCGATCGGACCGGTTGGCTCGAGCGCAGCCTCCATGAAGATCCCTCGAAGGCGGACACGCGTTCCAAACTCCGGTGTGACCAGGAGGTTGTGTTTGCCAATCACCCCAAGGCCGGCCAGAGCGGCGGAATCCTTGAGGAAAGCCCCCCCGAACTCGATCTGGTAAGGCAGCGAAAGGGCGTTGATCCCGAGATCTTCACCCAGCCAGATCCGGAGCTTTTTCGACTGCAACCTCATTACACCCATGCCGGGGGTAAAGCCCTTGACTTTCATGCTCCACCAATCGAGTGCGGGCTCGGATGCTGGATGGACCAGAGCCCACACCAGGATTGATTTGTGCTCTTCGCGCCATTCCACGCCCTTGAATTCGAAGTAATTCGGCGATTCGCGATCGTATTCTTCGTAGAACGGGGACTTGGCGTAGATCTCATAGGATTTGGAAGCCTTCAGATCAGCGACGCTCGCTATTCCCGCCAGCGATGCACCCAACGCTTTCGCCTTCTCAACGATGGTTTTCTCGATCTTATTGGCGTCGGATTTCATGTACCTGGGTCCTTTCCACCGCGGAGCCGAGCCATCATATCGGCCCGTCTACTCCCGGTGCTTTCGATTTGTTTAATACCCTCATTCGGTTTTGCCCTCACCAACTCGGTTACTTTGCATGGTCGCCCGTCGGTTAAACGTTCAGGCTGATCAGTGCATCGGCCGCAACGACCCCCTGACCTTCGGCCAGGAGCATCAGCGGGTTGATATCGAGCTCGATGATCGACGACGGGTCATTCTCTACCATGCCCGCGACCGCCAGGATGACATCAGCGGCGGCGTTCAGATCGGCGGGTGGAGCCCCCCTGAAACCGTTAAAAAGAGGTGCACACTTTAGCTGACCCAATGCTTGCAATACCCGCTCTCGGGTAGTCGGCAACAGAAGTGAGGCGCTGTCTTGCATGATCTCGACCAGAATGCCACCGCCTCCAACCAGAAGATACGGGCCGAATTGCGCATCACGGGCCACACCGACGATCAGCTCCGCCACGACGCCGTCGACCATTTTCTCGATCAGATAGGACTCGGAGAGATCCGACATCTCGATCACCGCCGCCGACACCTCCTCTGCGCTGCCGAGGTCGAGTCTAACGCCGCCAACTTCGGTCTTGTGCGCGACGCCCAGGGCCTTGACGATAACCGGATAGCCCAACTCTGCGGCCGCTGCGGCCGCCTCTTCGGCGCTGCGAACAACTCGCGCCGCAGGGACCGGCACGCCCCACCGGGCAAGAAGACCCTTGGATTCGGCCTCGTCCAACACCTTCACGGGTCCGTCCGGCCGTTGACCGAAGCTCGTGAGGAATGGTGGGCTGGGAGGACGGCTCCAGGCCGCGCCCACCTCGACGGCTGCCTGAATGCCTGCGAGTCCGGCATCGATGCCGGCCAGCATTGCAACGCCCTGCTTCATCAAACGCGCCGCCACCGGCTCCGAAATCGTATCTGAAAAGGTCGCCAGCACCGCGGCCTTGGTGCCGGTCTGCTTTGCGGCGCGGACAAAACCCCGCTCGGCCCC
>JASFGZ010000260.1:0-6822 GCA_050123495.1 Desulfobacterales bacterium | reverse complement strand
TTGAAAACGAATTTAGGCGAAAATTCTTTTAAAATTGCAATTTAGTTCGATGGGAAGTTGTATACAAATGAAACAAACCCGGCCGCTTTTCGTTGCACAATATTAAAAAGTTCTAATAGAAATAATGACTTGACTGCAATGGCGTGATTGTTGCACAAAAGCCTTATCAGCACCTTAAGCGAAATATATCAATAAGAGGAGAGACGCTATGATCGATATTTTATTAAGTGAAGAAAATAAAATGTTCCGGGATGCGGTCAGAAAGTTTGCCGAGGAAAAAATTGCGCCCAATGTAAAGATATGGGAAAAAGAAGCAAAATATCCGGATGAATATTACCAATATTTGGCAGAAATGGGCTTTCTGGGACTCTTGGTGCCCGAAAAATACGAAGGTGCCGGCGGTTCAATGATAGATTTGGCAATTCTGTGCGAGGAAATGGGACGGGTCGGGGTCTCCATTCCGCTCACCCATGTTTCCGCCTGCTGCCGGGTAATCGTGCACCAGGGCACCGAAGATCAGAAAAGAAGATATTTGCCCGATATGGCATCCGGAAAAAAGATTGGTGCGTACTGTCAAACCGAACCGAATGCCGGATCGGACGCCGGCAACATGTCTTCATTCGCTGAAAAAAAGAACGGATATTACCTGCTTAATGGTCGCAAGGTTTTTATATCCAACGGAAGAATTGCAAGTGTGTTTATCGTATTGGCTAAAACGGAGAGAAATCTGCCAAAACCGTCAAAAGGTATCGCCATGTTCATCGTCGATGCCGATACGCCCGGGGTTTCTGTCGGAAAAACAGAAGCGTTAATGGGACGCCACTGCTCGACGCTCGATGAAATAATCTTCGAAGATGCCAAGGTGCCGGAGCAAAACCTGTTGATTCCGGCAGGCGGCAAAGGGTTTAAGGAGATAATGAATGAATTCAATTCGGAGCGCTGCGGCAATTCAGCCTTTTGCGTCGGGTTTGCCCAGGGGGCCTATGAGCGCACGCTGCGGTATTGCAAAGAGCGGGTTCAGTTTGGAAAACCGATTTCTGAGCTTCAGGGGATTCGTTGGATTTTAGCTGAAATGGCTATCAAAATCCAGGCCGCCCGACTTTTGATTTATGATGCGCTGATTAAATCGGAAAAACGAGGGAAGATGATTGCCAAAGAAGCCGCCATGGCCAAAAAGTTTGCAAACGAGATGGCGGTTTGGGTCTGTGACCAGGCGATTCAATTACATGGTGCCTATGGCTATACTGCCGATTACGAAGTAGAGCGCTACTACAGAGATGTTAGAGGCTGGTCGATGGGGGGCGGTACCACCCAGGTATGCCTAAACAGAATTGCGTATCAGATATTAAAAGAGTAAGATACCGGCTGGAACACCATGGCCGGGTTTTATATTTCCTGACAAAATGGAATTGTTAACACTTCACTCAACCTTCATGATCAACTCGCAAAAGGAGGCCAACATAAATTGAATCCTGCCAAAAATCAGCTTCCCGATAAAATCGATTCCCTCTGGGTCAATCTGCACCTGGCTACCATGACGGAGACCGGCCCTTACGGCATGCTGCAAGACGGTGCGCTGGCACTCTGCAATGGGAAGATCGCCTGGATCGGGCAAAGAAATGAGCTGCCGGCTGATCTGAAATCCAGAGCCGCCGAAGTTTATGACGGTGAAGGGGGATGGATCACCCCCGGCCTTGTGGATTGCCATACCCATCTGGTCTATGGCGGCAGCCGTGCGCGTGAATTTGAACTCCGTCTTCAGGGAGCAACCTACGAAGAAATCGCCCGCCAGGGTGGCGGCATCAGATCAACCGTCAGCGCCACCCGTGAGGCGGATGCGGAATCGCTTCTTAATCAAAGCGTTCCCCGGCTGGTCGCCCTTATGGCCGAAGGGGTTAGCACTGTGGAAATAAAGTCCGGATACGGGCTGGATCTCGAAACCGAAATCCGCATGTTGCGTGTGGCGCGCACACTCGGTGAAAGATATCCGGTAACGGTTGTGCCCACCTTTTTAGGCGCCCATGCCCTGCCGCCTGAATATGAAGGCAGAAGCGATGCTTACATCGACTTTGTGTGTAATGAGGTCATGCCGCAGGTCGCCGCTCAAAATTTGGCCGTAGCGGTAGATGCCTTTTGCGAAGGCATCGGATTTACACGCGAGCAGACCGAACGAATATTCGAAACCGCAAAAAAATTGGGCCTGGCAGTCAAGCTTCACGCCGAACAGCTTTCCGATCTGGGCGGCACAATACTGGCCGCACAATACGGTGCGCTTTCAGCGGATCACCTGGAATATATCTCAGAGGAGGGGGTCAAGGCCATGGCTGAAAGCGGCACCGTGGCAGTTTTGCTGCCCGGCGCCTTCTACTTTCTGCGCGAAACAAAATTGCCGCCCATCGATCTTCTGCGCCGCTATGCAGTTCCCATCGCTCTGTCCACCGACTGCAATCCCGGCAGCAGCCCCGCAACTTCACTGCTGCTGATGCTCAACATGGCTTGCACGCTCTTCAAACTGACGCCGGAAGAAGCCCTGGCAGGTGTTACCCGTAACGGCGCCCGGGCCCTCGGGCTGGAAGATCGCATCGGGACCCTTGAACCGGGGAAGGATGCGGATTTTGTGATCTGGGATATTGCCGAACCCGCAGAGCTCGCCTATCGCATCGGGGCAAATCCATTGAAAAATGTGGTCAGACATGGGAATCTAATCAGGACCAGAGCGCCGGACACATTATCGGAATGTTGATCATCCAAGAGAAAGGATTTAATTGCTGTATTGGTCATTTTATGCTGCGTATCTGCATATCTTGTGCTCATATTAATCTAGTCTCATATTTGAGGAGAATACATGGTTAACACGGTTCAGGATGTCGAAAAAATTATGTCAGGGGAGCACTATATTTGCGAACCGGATCTAGCCGCAGTCATTTTTATGGCATTGAGAATGGAAAGGCCTTTGTTTCTGGAAGGAGAACCCGGGGTCGGCAAAACCGAAGTGGCCAAGGTGTTATCCCAGGGGCTGAACCGCGAACTGATACGGCTCCAGTGTTATGAAGGGCTGGATGTGAACACCGCACTTTATGAATGGAATTATGCCAAACAAATCCTTAATATCCGGATGCAAGAGGCTTGCAGTCCTGATGAAAGGGGCCTGGAGAATATATTCAGTGAGGCCTATCTGATCAAGCGTCCCCTTCTGAGAGCCATTCAACATGAGGCCAAAGGGAGTCCGGTGGTACTGCTGATCGACGAGCTGGACCGGGCCGATGAGGAGTTCGAGGCCTTTTTGCTGGAACTCCTTTCTGATTTTCAGGTAACCATTCCGGAATTGGGGACCATCGAGGCCCGGGAGATTCCCATCGTCATTTTGACATCCAATCGGACGCGTGAAGTGCATGAAGCCCTGAAACGTCGCTGTCTATACCATTGGATCGAGTATCCCAGTCCGGAAAAGGAAAGACAGATTCTAATGAAAAAGGTTCCGGGATTGGAAAACCGGTTGGCGCAACAGATATGCTTGTTTATGGAGCGCGTACGCAAAGAGCAGTTTTTGAAGAAGCCAGGAGTTGCCGAATCTTTGGATTGGGCCGAAGCGTTGCTTCTGTTTCACCGGGATCATCTCGATGAAGAGATCGTAAAAAAAACGCATGGGTGCCTTTTTAAATACCGTGAAGATCAGCATCACTTTCAGGGGCAGGTATCAACGCTTGTAAAAGAGGCGATCAGTCTCAGCGAAACATAAATATGGTACACACAGCTTATGAGCGCCAGAATCTGATAGACTCGGTGATCCGTTTTGGACACCGATTGCGGGGGGAAGGTTTTATCATCACACCGGCTCACCTTGAAAATACCTTACAGGGGCTGGAGGTGATCGACATTGGCGTCAAGGCCCAGTTCAGAACGCTTCTCAGGGCGACGCTGGTTTCAAATGCCAATGAACTGCAGCGCTTTCAGGACCTTTTTCAAGAGTTTTGGGACGGAAGCATGACACTCCCGGGTCTGTCTGGAGATGCGCCGGGAAGTGACGGGCCCGAAGGAAATCAGCGTGACGACAGCGCAGATGGCACAGACGATACCGCCATGCAACAGGATGACGCCGATTGGGGTGTCGGCGAAACGGGTGGTGAAAAGGACAGGCAGGTTGCGGCCGGGTTGGGAATTGTTGAGGCCAAAAAAGATTTTAAAGAACTTTCGCCTGAAGTTCTGGGCCAAGTGGAAGCACTGGTATTGCGATTAGCTATCAGGCTTGGGCTTCGGCTCAGCCGTCGGCAGCGGATAGCCAGACAGGTTGGGAAAATCGATTTTCGCAAAAGCTTTCGGAGTGCCCTCCGATACGGCGGGGAGCTTTTAGAATTTCGCTATCGCCGCCCCAAATCGATTCCGAGCCGCATTCACCTGGTCCTGGATATCAGCGGTTCCATGGATATCTATAACCGATTCTTCGTTATATTTATGTACGGACTGCAGCAGACCCTGGCTAATGCGCGAAGCTTCGTCTTCAGTACCCATCTTACCTGGATTACCCACCATCTGAAGAGCGCTCAATTCCACGAAGCGTGGAAACGGATTCAAACCATGTCCGTCAACTGGTCCGGAGGTACCGAGATCGGAAGTTCTCTCATGCAACTCTATTGCGAGCATCTCGGATCGGGGTCTGCTCGTCGGGCGGTGGTGATTATCGTCAGTGACGGTTGGGATCGAGGGAACCCGGAGATTCTAAATGAAGCCATGGGCCTCATTCATCAACGCTGTCGCCATCTTTTCTGGCTCAATCCCTTGCTTTCAAGCCGCGACTACGAGCCGGTTTGCACTGGCATGCAAACGGCGCTTCCCCACATTGACAGCTTTCTGCCGTTCGACACTCTGGATTCACTTGTGCACCTTTGCCAGAAAATCGAAACCATTTGGTAGAACAATAAAATGGAAAAAATAGTCAAGGAAACGATTCGGCTGTTGGCAAAAGATGAATCGGTTGTATGGGCTACAGTCGTGGATCACCAGGGTTCCACGCCACGCAAAGCGGCAACGCGGATGCTGATCAGCGCTACAGGTGGTACATTGGGTTCCGTTGGCGGTGGCCGGTTCGAGGCTGAAGCCCTTGAAGCCGCAAGAGCGATTCACAAAAGGCCGGGTAACCAGTTGCTTGATATTTCTATGACCGGCAAAGAAGTCGCGGAAACGGAAATGATTTGCGGCGGCCGTGCAAGGATATTTGTGGAACTCTTGTCGCCTGAAGCCCTCCCATTTGTCAGGGAACTCTATCAAAGACTCTCAAAGAAAGGGGAGGCCCTCTTCCTGACATGGATCAATAATAAAAAAAGGTCTTATGGAGAGACCCATTTCATTCTTGAACCAACCGGAAGAATAAGCGAGACCCCCGGCCTGTCACACAAAATAGCAGCAGCGGTCGAAAAAACGGTCGAAAAGGGCAAGATCCCTGCGCTCATCGTCGATCCAGAGGGCGAGGGATTTCTTTTTATTGAGCCGCTGAAGCGATCCTCAATCCTGTATATTTTCGGTGGCGGGCACATTTCATTGGATCTGGCCTGGATGGCCGAGCGTGTTGAATTTCAGATAATCGTTGTTGATGACAGGCAAGCCTTTGCCAGCCGTGAGAGATTTCCCATGGCCTTAGACGTATGGGCGATCCCTTACACAGAGGCGCTTGGGGATTTACAGCTGGGGCATGACGATTTTGTGGTGATTGTCACCCGTGGCCATCTTCATGATCTGGATGTCCTTAGAGAAGTGATTGTTCAAGCGCCGCGGTACATCGGCATGATCGGGAGCCGCCGCAAAAAGGCCATGATTTTCAATCAACTACAAAAGGAAGGCATAAGCCAGCAAAGCCTGGATGAGATTCATGCACCCATCGGTCTTGACATCCGGTCCGAGACACCGGCGGAGATTGCAGTGAGCATTGTGGCCGAAATGATCCAAATCCGGGCAAAAAGCAGGGGAGCTGGAAAGAAAAATTGGCATGTTTGAAATTGCCGTGTTTGATCGTGTCCGGTGTTAACAGATCACAATCAATCGAAGCGCCTGGTCATATATCAGCGTAATTGCACGCGCGGCTTTTCTGAGATTAGAACAGGTACACTGCTGAGCGATTTCAATAGCCGTTGAGATTCTTGGTGATTCCATACGCGGCATTCCTCTATAAATGGGTCCTAAAATAATTTTATTTGAATACCACGCGTTGATACCCGAAATGTTGCCTGCCATTTTAAAGCGCCGTTGGACATTTCAAAATATTGATACCCGGAATATCCGATACCATAATACCTGATACCATTTTAAAGCGTGAATGAGTATTTCAAAAGTTGTTAGGAGTATATTCACCTATTTTCACAAATGTCAAACACGCGGTAAGGAGATTTACGGGTTTAATGATTTTACAAACGAATTAAGGCGTCGGTGAGTTTATAAATCCTCGTTTCTCGACATGCCCGCAGAGGGTTTCGTAAAAAGACCTTGTGCGGTCTTTTGAGCATTCGCCCAAAAGTGATTTGTCTGTGGGCGTGGATTCCAGTCAGGTGGTAACCCCGGCAGCCGAGATGCATAAAGAAGCCATCATGGCCGGTGCCGGGCGGGTCATCATCAACCAGGGCGAGACACCCCTTGATTCCTATGCCCGTTTGAGATTTTAAGAGGATATGGGAGAGATCGTTTCTAAGGCTTTAAAAAGACTAAAGAAATTAATAGGCCTTTTCGAGTCGCTAAAAGAGATATCAAGTTTAATAAACCATCCTGATTTAGAAAAATAAGGTTTGTGTGACCGAATCTGTCTCGCATGCTATCATGATTCGAAAAGTAAGATGG
>JASFGZ010000259.1:0-6826 GCA_050123495.1 Desulfobacterales bacterium | reverse complement strand
TCAATCAAAAGACATTCGGGTTGAGGGCTTAAATTTTCGGCCGCCATGGACATGGCCAGTAACGAGGCTTGTAGGATGTTGATACGATCTATTTCAACCGAGTCCACGATGCCGACACCCACAGACACAGCATGGGTGTAAATTTTTTCATAAAGCCGGCTTCGTTTTTTAATCGTCAGTTTTTTGGAATCGCCAACGTCGGCGACCGCAAAGCTTTTCGGAAGAATTACGGCCGCGGAAACAACAGGGCCGGCCAGGGGGCCCCGGCCGGCCTCGTCAATGCCCGCAATATCCTGATAACCTTCTGCAGTGGCTTTTTTTTCGAAAAACCACAAATCCATCTTGGAATTCTGAATTCGGAATGCGGAAGTCGGAAGTGTAACATCCATTTTTCCGAATTCCGACTTCAGTCCTTATTGAACGTCTTATGTTTTAGGTTACTCGCCGCTCCTTGATCCTGGCGGCCTTTCCTCTGAGTTTGCGCAGGTAGTAAATTTTTGCCCGCCTGACCCGGCCCCGGTTGACCACCTCGATTTTATCGAGAGCAGGAGAATGCAGTGGGAAAATACGCTCTACCCCAACGCCGTAGGAAACTTTGCGAACGGTAAACGTCGCATTGGTGTTGCCTTTGCGTTTGCTGATGACGACACCCTGGAAAACCTGAATACGCTCTTTTTCACCTTCTTTTATTTTTACGTGGACTTTGACGTTATCACCCGGCCCAAAATCAGGGTGGTCAAGGCGCATTTGTTCTTTTTCAATTTGCTCTATTTTTTCCATTATTCCTCCAATGAAACGTTTCTTTTTTATCCTAACAATCTATCCAGCATTATCGCCGCCGCCGAGCGCACCGAGAGATGGTTGTAATCTGAAGTGCCCGCAATCGGATCCAGAACATAGTCGGCTTTGGAAATAAATTCTTCAGCCAGTCCCCAGGCGGTCCCCAAAGCCAGAACATAAGGCTTGCCGTTGTTCAGCATGGCGCGAAATCTATCATAGCTAATATTCTTCGGATATTTTCGCGCACAGGTGGCGATGGTTATCGGATAATCGTTTTCTGTGTCTGCTATCTGATCAAGAACCTCCGCGAACGAATTTTTAATACGGATAAGCTCAAGGGCCCTGCGCCTTTTCGGATTGTAGGTCGCGCCAATGCCATTTGTCCAATGTGAAATTATTCTCAAGACCAGTTCTTGTTGGTCTTCAAGAGGCGTAACCACATAGAATGATCTTAGACCGTATGTCTTGGCGGCTCTTGATATATCGTGTAAATCCAGGTTGGTCACGGCAGATGCTATAATATCGCCATTTTTATCGACCACCGGGTAGTGGATCAATGCCACATATAAGTTCGGCATAGTTTTTTTCACCACAGATAACACAGAGCTCACAGAGAATTGAATATAGTTTTAAATTTGAATATCCGTATTCATCTTGAAAAACGGGTATGATTTTTTATTTTTATTCTCTGCGCTCTCTGTGCCCTCTGTGGTTATATTTTATGATTTCTTCAATACGCTGGGACCACTTCTTTAAGATTTCCAATTCCCGTTCATTCAACGATTTGTTTTTTAACAGATCCGCCCGTTTTAACAGCGTGCGCATCAAAGAAGATTCCAGTCGCCAATTTTCAATTTCTTGATGATGACCCGACAGCAAGACCTCCGGTACCTGGTTACCTTCAAATGTTTGTGGCCGCGTATAATGCGCATGTTCCAGCAGACCGTTTGAGAATGAATCTTTTTCGGCTGCGTCTTCACCACCCAGGGTCCCGGGTATCAGACGGGTGACGGCATCGATGATGATCATGGCCGCCAACTCCCCGCCAGTCAGCACAAAATCTCCCACCGAAATTTCATAGTCGATCAGCTCGTGGCTGATGCGCTCATCGACGCCCTCATAACGACCGCACACCAGAACCAGCCCCTCAAAAGAGGCCAGTTTATCAGCTAATTTCTGATTAAAAACCTGTCCCTGAGGTGTTAGCAGGATCGTTTTTGCAGAAGGGAATTTGCGATTAGCTGCCCGAATAGCGCCGGCAAGAGGTTCGGGCTTCATCACCATCCCACTGCCGCCGCCGTATGGTTTGTCGTCGGTCACATGGTGTTTATCTGCAGCGAAGTCTCTGATATTCAGGGTTGAAGCGATAATTTTCTTTTGATCGATCGCCCTCCTGATAATCCCGTGGTCCCAAAAAGGATCAAACATTTCAGGGAAGATTGTAAGTACAACAAATTTCATTTCAATTGTAAAAGATCAAATATAAATTATCGATCTTGCAATCCGTCGGGTAATTCAACCCGCATTATTTTTTGTCCGATATCTACAGACCGCACAACCGATTTAAGGGCCGGGATTAATATTTCCCGATCATCTGTTTTAATGACATACACATCATTGGCGCCGGTTTCGATAATCGCGTCCAGGCGTCCAAGGTATTGATCGTCTGATGTGTAAACCGCTAATCCAATCAGGTCAAACCAGTAATAGGCGCCGTCTTCTAATTTTGGAAGTCCGGTCCTTTTGATGTAAAGCCCGGATCCGACCAATGCTTTTGCCTGCTCGCGGCTGGTTACGTCTTTTAACGCTAACAGCGCGCCGCGAGAATGGGGCTTGACCCAGTTAATTTCGCAGCTGATTTCGCTGCCGTCAGGCTTGCAAATCAGAAGGGCCGTGCCTGGTTTGAAAATGGTTAATGATTCAACATACGCGGAAATCTTGCTGGTGCCTTTAACGCCGTGGGCGCCCACAATCTTTCCAATAAGCACAACCTCCTTTTTAGGTGCCGACTTATTCAATAATTTCCAGGACAGTGCGTTTTTTAATTTTAGCAGAAGCTGCACTCAATATCGTCCGCATGGCTCGAGCAGTTCTGCCCTGTTTGCCGATGACTTTCCCCAGATCCTCCTTGGCCACTTTGAGTTCCAGGACCGACGTCTGATTGCCCTCAACCTCTGTAACGCTGACTTCTTCCGGACGATCCACCAGTGCTTGAGCGATATAGTTGATCAGATCTTTCATGGCGCCATCTCCTTTTTGCCGGTTGAGAAACAGGGGGGATGAACGTCTAAACTAGTTATTGGTAGCAAAAAATCCTTCTTTTTTCAAAAGACTTTTTACAGTGTCGGTCGGTATGGCACCTTTTTCCATCCAAAATTTAATTCGGTCTGAATTTAACGATACCTTTGCCGGATCAACCAAAGGGTCGTATGTGCCCACTTTTTCAATGAATCTGCCGTCCCGGGGGCTTTCGCCGTCCGCAACGACAATCCGATAAAATGGTTTTTGCTTTGTTCCGTGTCTTGCCAATCTAATCCTAACTCCCATTATCACTTCTCCTTCAGAACGGCAGCATTCCTCGTCCCATTCCGCGCATGCCGCCTTGGTTTAATTTTTTCAGCATTTTTAAAACCTGGGTATAATTTTTTAAAAGCTTGTTTACGTCCTGGACTCGGGTTCCACTTCCCTTGGCGATTCGTTTGCGGCGGCTACCATTTATAATGGAATGATTCCGCCTTTCCTGAGGGGTCATCGAATTGATTATTGCTTCAATTATGACAAACTCCTTTTCATCCACCTGCAGATTTTTCAGCTGCTTCATCTGCCCCATGCCCGGAATCATTTTTATCAGGTCGGTGAAGGACCCCATCTTCCGGATCTGAACCATCTGATCACGAAAGTCCTCCAGGCTGAACTGACTTTTTCTGAGTTTTTTTTCAAGCGCTTCCGCTTGTTGCTGATCGACGACATCCTGGGCCTTTTCAATAAGGGTGAGGACATCCCCCATGCCCAGAATGCTGGAGGCCATGCGATCCGGGTGGAATGCTTCAAGGTCACTCAGTTTTTCACCGACGCCGATAAACTTAATCGGTTTGCCGGTTATGGATTTAATCGAAAGCGCGGCACCGCCGCGGGCGTCACCATCCATTTTGGTGAGTACCACACCGCCGATATCCAGGGCCTCATTAAATGCATTTGCAATATTGACTGCATCCTGGCCGGTCATGGCATCGGCCACCAGCAAAATATCTGCCGGTTTGACGGCTCGTTTGATATTTGCCAGCTCCGCCATCAACGCTTCATCGATATGCAGACGCCCGGCCGTATCCAGCAACAGTGTGTCGCAACCCTGCTGATGCGCGGCGGTCTGAGCCGCCTGACAGATTTCGACCGGGTCCTGGTCGGTGCTGGATGGGAAAACCGGCACATCCAGCTGACTGCCCAGCTTCTGAAGCTGATCGATAGCAGCCGGGCGGTAAACATCCGCCGGAACCAGGTAGGGTTTGCGGCCGTTTTTTCTCAAGAACACTGACAGTTTGCCTGCTGTTGTCGTTTTGCCGCAGCCCTGAAGACCGACAAGCATTACCGCTACCGGACTTTTGCCCGAAAGGTTCAGTTGCTCATGGCGGGCACCCATTAACTCCGTCAGGGCTTCATTAACGATTTTTATGACCTGCTGGCCCGGTGTCAGGCTTTGCATGACCGCCTGACCCATTGCCCGTTCTCTGATATCGGCGATGAAATTTTTTACCACCCGATAATGGACATCGGCTTCAAGGAGAGCCATGCGGACTTCTTTGAGTCCCTCCTCGATATTTTTCTCTGATAACTTGCCATGCCCCTTAAGCTTACGGAAAATGGCGTTCAGTTTGTCGCTCAAGCTATCTAACATGCTTTTACCTGGCTGAGTTCATAAATTCTTGAAAATATAATTTAAAAAATGCTATGTCAAGTAAATTAATACCTGAATCTTGCATGAAAATAGATGAGAATCTTTTTGGTATTTAATTACATCAGTCTCGTGCAAAATCCAGGTATTATTCTGTTGCAAGACCCGGCCTTTGCGTTGCTGGATATGCAGCATGTATTAATGCTGCCGGTTATTCTGGCATCTGGAGATTAATTATTATGTTGAATCCTAAAAAACAAAACATTCTTGAACTTGACCGCAACGACTTAATCTCCTGGCTTGGGACCCGGAAAATTGAATCTTATCGTGCCGATCAAATTCTGAAATGGATCTATTTGCGTCAGACAGATCGATTTGGCCTGATGACCGACATTGCCAAAGACATCCGTCCGCTTCTGGAAAATCATTTTACGATCGGCCGGCTGCAAAAAGAAAATGTTGAGATCTCTAAAGATGGCTCGCGTAAATATCTGTTTAAATTGGAAGATGGCAAGCGGATTGAAAGTGTCCTTATGCCGGAGCGCGATCATTATACCCTCTGCATTTCCAGTCAGGTGGGCTGTGCTCAGGATTGCCGATTTTGCTTAACAGCCAGGGGCGGATTTCAGCGCAATTTAAGCAAAGCGGAAATCGTTTCTCAGGTAAGGGATATCAAGAATGAAATGGAGCATTCAATGCCCTTGCGCAACCTGGTTTTTATGGGAATGGGCGAACCCCTGGCCAATTATAAAAACCTTGTAGATGCCATTGCGGTCATTACCGACACCGGCATCGGACTTGGCTTTGCCAGCCGGCGGGTAACCGTATCAACGGCGGGTCTGGTGCCCAGACTGGCTGCCCTGGGCCGCGATACCCGGGTAAACCTGGCCATCTCGCTCAATGCCACCGATAACGATACACGCAGCCGCTTAATGCCGATCAATCGGCGGTTTCCCCTCGAAGAATTGCTGAAGGCCTGCCAGCACTTTCCGCTGCCCGGCGGGCGCCGGATCACCTTTGAATATGTCCTTTTAAAAGATGTCAACGACTCGGTCGAAGATGCCCATCGCCTGGTAAAACTACTACGGCCGATAAAATCGAAAATAAACCTCATCCCTTTCAATTCCTACGAAGGCTGCCAATATCAGCGACCGGATGAGGATACCATTCTCCGATTTCAGCAGATTCTGATCGACAGGAACTATACGGTCATGATTCGCCAGAGCAAGGGGCAGGATATTTCAGCTGCCTGCGGGCAGTTAGCTGGAAAGATAGAGGAAAGTTAACAGAATACAGATGTCAGGTGTCAGAGCGTATCGCCAAATAGTTGATTCGTTGAATGGTCAATTCATCAGAGGATTCAAAATTTAGTTAAATGACCTAGTAATTAAGTAGTCAAATCATCAAATGGTTTAGATCCTATAGCTAAACCATTCAGCTATTAGATGAATTAACGTGTTGTTGGCCGGGATGATTTTACAATAATCAAAATTATGATTTGCTCGATTTGAAAATCACTAATTATGATATCCGTATCTTGATGAAAGTTTGGATACACTCAGCGTATCAGTAGTTTGATGATATTTTATTCTCTGGCAAGATATTCCAAGTCTGGGTCAGCAAAATTTCAATTGGTTTAGACCCAATCTACAAAATCCCAAAATTTTATATTGCGTAATCACATCTAACAAATTTTCAATCCTCCCATATTTCAGCATCAGGCACGATACCTAAAAAACCAGAAGGCAGTAAAATTTTGAGATGTGTTTACGAAATCTATCATTCCGCTATCCGTGTTTGGCTCTGGCATTGACAGTCAAATGTCTGCGCGCTATGAATTGCATTTATATTCAATATTTCGCCGAATTTTTCGAAAGCGTTTTATATGCAAGAAAACAATGCCATGACAAATCAGCTCAACCTGTTCCAGCGTATCCGCTATTCCATTTTTCCCGGTACGCTGCAAAGACCAGCGTATCGTGAGCGTTATCGAAACTTTTTCAACAGCCTTATTCTTCACTTTCGCCCCCGAAGCGTTCAGCAACGCACCCTCCGATTCACCTTGACATGGGGTCTTGGTGGCATGGCCGTGGTGCTGGTGGGCATGCTGTTTGCTACAGGATTGATGTTGAAATTCGTCTACCAACCGGTTCCCGA
>JASFGZ010000258.1:0-6839 GCA_050123495.1 Desulfobacterales bacterium | reverse complement strand
CCCCGCAGGATTTGAGGCTGAGGGTGGCTTTCTCCAATCGCCTGGAGATAAATCTCCAGGGCCCATTCATCGGCGCGTTTTTCTCTTAGAAAAAGATTGGCCAGGTTTTTGACAAATTCAACGGGCACCGGTAGATCGGCAGTCAGCGCACGCCGGTATGTTTGCAGTGCCGGAAAATCGGTTCTTTCCAGCATTAGATAATACCGGGCAAGTGCGGACTGGATGGTTCGATTTTTGGGTTGAGCGCTACCGATAAGATAGGCCAGTTCCTGATGTTGCTCCCTCAAGCCGCCGCGACTTTCTATCTGCTGTATCCAGTTTTCGGCAACTTCCTCATCCTCCGGGTTCGATTGCAGGTAAGATACCAGAAACAATTCGGACTCATAACTTCTTCTGGCCCGGGCCAGGTAAAAACGGGCAACGCGAGCTGTTAACGCGCCAGATTTTTGTTTTTTTATAAGGGGTGATATTAAAAAGCTGTCGAAAACAGATAGGGCACGCCGGAACCGATTTTCGGCTTCGGAAACCATGCCATCTCTTTCAAACACGCCGGCATCATGGATGAGCCGCTCAACCGTGCTCAACCCCCAGCGGTTTAAAACCCAGCCAATCAGCACAAACACCGTCACAATAATGAACGCAACCGGCAACAGCGCCCATTCGAGCCCGATTCGGGCCTGGAAGGACGGTAACACCCCCAAGCAGGCGACACCGCCTAAAAGAACCGTTAGCCAAATGCGTACGGCGATATGTTTAAAAAAAGAAACCATCATGCGTATTTCGTGTTTAGCATTTCGTGTTTGGTGTTTTGAAGTCAATTCGTAGTCTTCAGCAGGCCAGAAACCAAACACTAAACACAAAATACCAAACACCAGTTAATCAAATTTCGACCTAAGTTGAGCGATTGTCGAGGTTGCCGCAGCTACAAGGCAGATGTCGTTCCGCTATAGTTGGCTATGCGGGACGGCATCTAAAACAGTAGATGCGGTAAGATCGGCAATCCCCAGTGGGGTTTCAAATTTTAAAAATATAAATCGTTAGAATTCCTTGAATATAAAACAGAATGAACTCTTTTAAAATTTGAAACGCTCAACTTAGGTAAAGCTACTCGGGCGGTAAATCCTCCTCCGTAATGGTGGACTTGCCCGGCTCCTCACCGGCGGGTTGATCCGCCTTTTCTGAGATGGATTGTTCTGACATTACTGTGCCGGATTTACCCGCCTCAATGATCGAGGGTTCATCCGCCGCCCCAGCAATTTGGCCGGAGCGCAAAGCGACCTTGACCCGGTTTGGCACCCATTGACCGGCGATTTCACCGTTAATCGGATTAACCGTTTCAAAATGAATATCCGATGGAACGGTAAATTCCCGCGGGGGCTCTCCGTTGGTGGCCTTGATCATAAACTCCGCCCAGATGGGCGCAGCTCCCCGGCCACCGGTAATCCCGATCTTGTTTACATCACGCATACTCATCCCGCGGTCATATCCCACCCAGACAGAAACGCTTAGGGTGGGTGTAAAGCCGGTAAACCAGGCATCGCGAAAGTCATCAGACGTGCCGGTTTTACCGGCCGCCGGTAGATCAAAACCCAGGCGACGGACGACCTTTCCGGTGCCGCTGGTCAAAACGCCGCGCATCATGTCGATGAGTTGGTAACCGATGCTCGCATCCAGGGAGCGCTGCCCACGAACAATTTGTTCTTCCAGCACTCTACCCAGGGGATCTTCAACCCGTCGGATCCAAAAAGGTTCATGCCGAATGCCGCCGGTTGCAAAGGTGGAAAACGCGGCAGCCATTTCCAAAGGACTCACTCCGGAGGTCCCCAACGCCAGCGAATAAACGGCTTTCAGCGGGCTTTTAATTCCGGAGCGCCGCGCCACATCGATCAGCGCATCCGGTCCAACGCGTTCGACTAACTGTGCGGCAATGGCATTAACGCTTTTCATAAGTGCGTGTTTTAAAATCATGGGTCCTTCATGTTCGCGCCCGAAATTTTGGGGCGTCCAATCGCTGGCACCAACGACCGGGATGGTGATTTGCCGATCCACAAAAACGTTAGCCGGTGTCAAACTCAGCTTTTCAAGTGCCGCGTAGTACAAAAAGGGTTTAAAACCGGATCCGGGCAAACGATTGCTTCCAATTGCACGGTTAAACTCTGTTTCCGAATAATCTCTTCCGCCCACCAGGGCTTTGACAGCACCGGAGTTGCATTCGACGGCCACCAGGGCCCCTTGCGGGTGGGACAAAGATTTGGTATCGCCGGTTTGATCTTCATCGACAATTCCCATCAGCTGATCCAGTTTTAACAATCCGCTTTGCAGCGATTCGATGGCCCAGGCTTGCTGCTCAGGATCCAGGGTTGTGCTGACCTTCAGCCCCCCATGGTAAACCACCTCCGGGCCGTATCGCTCTTCAAGATCATTTAAAACCAGATCGAGAAAATAGCTGCCTTTGGGAGTGTCGGCACGCTGCGACATCAATTGCAGCGGGGTCTGATAGGCAGCTTCCGCTTCCTCAACGGTCGTATAACCCACGGCACTCATTCGCGCCAGCACCAGCGCCTGTCTTTTTTTGGCCTTCTCAAAATACCGATAGGGGTTGTAGCGGGTTGGCGACTTGGGCAGACCGGCCAGCAAGGAGGATTCCGCCAGATTAAGCTCCAGGGCAGGCTTGCCGAAAAACGACCGGGCAGCCCTTTCAATGCCGTACGCACCGACCCCAAAGGGAATTTGATTCAAATACGCTTCTAGGATCTCACGCTTGCTGTGTTGGGTTTCGATTTGCAAGGCAACCAGCAGTTCCCGGAATTTACGCATATAGGTCCGCCGATAGCTAAAAAACAGATTCTTGGCAAGCTGCTGGGTGATGGTTGAAGCTCCCTGGATTTTCCCAGGTTCAAAAAGGGTTATCCACAATGCTTTTAGGGTTCGCAGTTTATCGAGACCATGATGTTCCCAGAAACGATGGTCCTCGGTGGCAATTACCGCCTGAATAAAAAACGGGGAAATCCGGTTAAGGGGAACGACTTCCCGACCGCCAATAATCATCAGCCGTTCACCGGTGGCAGCAAATATTTCCGTAGGCGGCGTTTCAATGATGCGACCTAACGGCTCCGGTACCTGGGGCAAATCGCGCACAGCCATGAAAAATAGACCAACCGCCAGCAAGGCCCCCAAACCTGCCAGGGTCACCCCCGCATAAAAAAGGATCCTGATTCGACGCACACCAACGGCAAAAAGGCTCATTGACGGGTCCCGTCTTCGTTTTGATCGCTGATCTGGCCGGATGCATTATCCATATCTGTGCCTTCCAGATTGGATCGCAATCGCCAGACAGCCCACTCATGGCCCTGTACTATTACAACACGGCGCTGGGCACCGTTAAGGAATTCAAAGCCCAGCTCGATAAAGCCGGACTGGGTTTCATCAGAAATTCCGATCCGGACGATTTGGCCGGGTACTTCAAGAAGCGTTTCAGGCTGCGGCACCATGCTGCGGCGTATGTCTTCGGGAAAGGATTCTAAGGAATTAAAAAACCGATCGGCAGGATAAATACGGTTTTCAAAAATCGGCAATTGATCAAGGGATTCCACCAAAGCCACTTCGCCGCGTTTTAACCGGGAGAGCAGCATAGCGCCAAGTTCAAGCTGCCGCAATACCCGGTTGTTGGCATCCAGCAGATAGATCATCAAGCCAGCACCGGATTTTTCAAAGTATGTTCTGCGCCAGAGCCCATCGCTGACGATCCCAAGCAGTTCAAAAGGAGATATAATCTCATCGGCGATAGCCGGCGCCAGCCGCAGATAGAGTTTGCGGAAATGGTCGGCTGACAGCATCACCCCTTCTCCAGGAGTGACATTGGCGGCAATTTGCGTGAACGTTGCTGCGCTCCGGGCTTCACGCTGTAGTGTTTGTTTGTCGGTAAGGATTTGTTCAAGCGCTTTTTGCGCTGTCCGGGTTTGATGGCTCTTTTCCCAGATCGAGCCGGATTCGGGTCGCCTGGAATTGGTGGTAACCAGATAGGCCCCTAAGATGCGCTCCATCCAATCAAATCGCAACTCCAGGATAAATATACTGCTGACAAGCATAAGCGTCAAAATAGGTCGCAATCCAAACGCTCTTCGTGCCCATTCCTTAAAATCTCTTGGCTCAGCCCACTGGCTCATGATAAAGATAAAATTGTGGTGTTCGTGGTGAATGTTTAGTTTAGAAATAGCTTCAATTTGTATTTTAAAAAAACCTGTATGAGGTGTCAAGAAAGTGAACTTGATCGTTTCTTTAAAAAACAAGCTCTTGTCGCATTTTTTGATATGCTGCTTTATCGTTTTGCCGGCCACCCAAAGCTGGGGGGCGATTATTGTTTATGACCGGGTGACGACGGTCAGCACCCCTGTTTATCTCAAGGTGTTAACCAAAGGCAGATTTTTTGCCGATGGCGGCAGGTTGGTAGAATTTTTTCTGGATGAAAACAGCCTCGGGAAAAATTTAACCGGGGGGGATGGTTACGGATATCGAAAATATACGCCCAAACGTCCGGGAATAATTAAGGTGCAGGCTCGCTCAAAAGGCGAGAGCGGCACAGGATTACTTCTGGTGATGAAAAAAAAGGAAAAAGTTATTTTCATCGAAATCGAAGGCGGATTCAAAGATGCATTTATTTCCGATATAGCAGCGGGAGCCAGCCGCCGGGCGGTGGAAAGGCTGCAAAAAAAATACCGGGTCATCTACCTGAGCCGGTATACCGGCCTCCGGATGGCCAGAGAATGGCTGGATGAAGGCGAATTTCCGGAAGCGCCGGTATTGCGCTGGCAGGGCCCGAAAATGTTTTCCGCATTGAAAGAAAAAGGCATCCATCTCTATGCGATTATCGGTTCTGCCGGTATTATTGCCGAAGCCGAAGAACACATTGAAAAACGATACAGCTTTGAGCAAACTGAGAACGGAGAGACCGTCAAGGATTGGGAAGAGATTTTCGAATTGCTGCCCAAAAAGGCCCCCAAGGATTCCGGTAAAAACAAGAAAAAATAGACTGCCGCAAAACGTTATCGCGCACTCTGATATTTGCGAATGGTCCCGTCACCGGCTACGACATACAGCGCGCCGTTATTGGACAATGCTATCGATGCCAGACCGTTTCCGCGAAAATTGGTATCTTGACTGCGGGTTGAGAGATCGTGGCTAAAGGTAAGCATTTCCCCGGCAGATACATAAACACAATTTTCGGTGACAACCGGCGATGCGAAAGTTTGACCCCCCAATTCATATCTTCGCGGTGACACCCCTTCGTAAATGAGGGATCCATCCATCTGATCGAGTACCTGAATACGGCTTTTTGAAACAATAAAGATATGATCTTCCGGGGTTGCAGCCGGGGTTGCAAGAACCGGTTGACCGGCATCATACTCCCACAATTTTACACCGGTCTTCACATCATGGGCCAAGACTTTCCCATCCTGCCGTCCAAAAACCATCAGACCCTTGTCCAATAACATGGGTGAAGAATGCTTTTGAAACGGGTGGGATTCACGCCAGACAACGAATAATCCTTTCCCATTCCATTCATATACGCCAACACTGCACAAATTATCTGCAACCGCAATCAATGGACGCTTTCTGTCGGCATAAACAGCCACGGTAGGGTCGACAAATGCATCCGGTAGACTATCGGCGCTGCTGCTGAGTTCAAGGGGAAAGGTGGAAATAAAATCCCACGCCGCTGTAAATGAATTAAAAACATCTTGCGCGTAGGTAGGCTGTTCAGTGCTGCCCCATTGACAGTTGCCGAGGGCTTTACGATCGAGTAGATCAGCCGTTTCACCGTTGTCGCGTAAAACAAAAAGCTCGCCCTGCGGTTCACCGCCGATAACGACATTTACGTAAATAAAAATAAGGGTGTCTTGGCCCGATTTCAAAATCTTGGGGGATCCGGAAGTAAATCCATCATCTGCAAACGAAAAAGACCAGCGGACATTGCCAAACTCTTCGAGCTTGTGGAGCGAACTCCGATGTCGGCCGCCTGCGACCTGCTCGTTGGTAATGACATAGATATCCCCCCTTGTGGAAACCGCCGGGGAGGAGACAATTTTAGAAATTTTATCCTGCGGAGCAAATGAACAGCGCCATCGTTCAATCCCATCGTTGGAATTAATGGCCACCAGTTCACCGTCCACCGTACCGAAATAAATCACTTGCATGCCACTGACAGCAAACCCGATGACCGGCGAAGAGCTCGTAATTTTATATGGCCCTGCAATCCATGTCGCAGAAAGCGCATAACCGCTTTCTATGGGCTGATATCCTTGGCCCGACAAATCTCCATGAAAATGCCGCCACTTCGGGATGCCGCCGGCGCAGCCGATTAAAATCACAAAACACCACATTAGAATGGTTCTGTTCAAAGGCTGGATCATATCGAGGTCCTCTCTCAAACAAAAGTTCATCAGGATTCATCTCCCTTGTAAACTGAGAAGAATCTCATGTCAATATTTTCCTGAAAATTCGGTTCATTAAAGAAAACAGTGACCCATTAGCGGTGTGTCGGCCATCCGGTGATGATATCCAATTTGAAGTGGTCTCAAAACCTCAGATCAGGTTCAAGGGGCCCCCGCAAATTGCGGGATTTCGCATCAGATCGTATTTATATTAATGTGCTCAAAAGGCGCAGGTCGATCGAAAAAGCGCAGCATACATGGGTATGTGAGCATTTATCGGAGGCCTGATGAACACTTTGATGTTCATACCAACAGATGTGAAATCCCGCCCACATTGGCGGGGCAACACAGCCATTGGCGCCTTTTGAGCCCCTTAAATATTCTTTCAATTAGATGCGAAATCCCGCT
>JASFGZ010000257.1:0-6856 GCA_050123495.1 Desulfobacterales bacterium | reverse complement strand
GACGAGGATGACTATGTTTCGTATCTGCCGTTTGCCTGGATCGGCGAGCAAATGATGTCGATTTCCTGCGGGTTGCAGATCGGATATACCCTCAACTTTCCCGAGGAGCCTGAAACCGCCCAGGATAATATCCGTGAAATCGGCCCGCATGTCATGTTCGCCCCGCCGCGCATGTACGAACAAATGACCCGGACCGTTCAGGTAAAATATCTGGATGCCACCTGGATTAAACGCAAGTTTTATGAGTTTTCAACCTATGTCGGTTATAAGGTTGCCAATCTGAAATTCGATAAAAAACCGGTGCCCTGGTATTGGAGATTTCTCGAGTGGCTGGCTTCCATCACCGTTCAGAAAAAACTCAAAGACCATCTGGGATTGTCCCGGGTGCGCAATGCCTATACCGGCGGGGCGGCTATGGGTCCGGATCATTTTCGCTTTTTTCATGCCCTGGGTGTGAATCTGAAACAGATTTACGGCCAGACTGAGGTGGCCGGCATATCGGTTGTGCATCGCAGCGGCGACATCAAGTTTGACACCGTGGGTCACCCGATTCCCGGAACGGAAGTCAAGATCGCTGAAGACGGTGAAATCCTGACCCGCAGTCCTTCGGTATTTCTGGGATACTATAAAAATCCCGAGGCCACTGAAAAAACGTTGATCGATGGCTGGCTCTATTCCGGCGACAAAGGATTTATCGATGATGATGGGCATCTGGTGGTTTTCGACCGTACCAAGGATGTCTTCACTTTAAAAGACGGCAAACCCTTTGCCCCGCAGTATTTAGAGACCCGTCTGAAGTTTAGCCCCTATATAAGAGATTCATGGGTGATCGGAGATCAGAAAGATTACATCAGCGCCGTATTGTGCATCGACTATTCGGTGGTTGGGAAGTGGGCGGATGAGAAGAAGCTGAATTATACGAGTTACCAGGAGCTTTCACAGATGCCCGAGGTTTATGATCTGGTGGAAAAACAAATCCTTCAAGCCAACAAAGACCTGCCCGATGTGGCCAAAGTCATGAAATTTACCAATCTTTACAAGGAACTGGACGCCGATGACGATGAGCTCACCCGGACGCGCAAACTGCGCCGTGCTTTTGTCGAAAAGCGTTATGAGGATATCGTCGCGGCGCTTTATTCGGACAATGATGCCGTCCATATCGATACGACGATCAAATATGAAGATGGGCGCCAGGCCCATATTAAAACCGATCTTCAAATCCGGACTGTTGGGAATTGAACGTTGGATTGACAATTGACGACTGAATATCAGTCAATGAATTTTTATGATTGGCTAGGATTAAAATTTACAATCGATTGAGCGAAGCGATCTCATCAAATCGTCAATCGCCAATAATCAATTATAAGAGGAGCTTATCGGATGGAACTTTTTTTGATGGCCTTGACAACGGGTATAATGGTTGGCGGTATTTATGCACTCGTAGCGCTTGGTTGGGTACTGATATATAAGTGTTCCGGTGTATTGAACCTGGCCATGGGTGAATTGACACTTATCGGGGCGTATGTCTCCCTGACTTTTTATACCATGGGCGTTCCCTTTCTGCTCTCTCTTTTATTTTCCCTGATCATCGGATTTATTTTAGGGATCCTGACGGAAAGAATCTTTCTGGACAAACTCATCGGCGAACCGGTTTTAACCGTCATCATGGTGACCGTCGGACTGTCTTTTTTCTTCAAGGGTACCGTGGAATTTTTATGGGGGACCGATACCCAGGTATTTGATCCGCCGGTCTTTTCAATTGACCCGATTCGCATCGGGACCCTGGTTATCGGTAAGGTCTATCTTTGGAGCTTTGTAGCGGCCATTCTCCTGCTGATTATTTTTGTTTGTTTTTTTAAGTACACCCGCTGGGGTCTTGCCATGCAGGCCACGGCCGATGATGAAATGGCGGCACTTTCCCTCGGTGTGAGTGCCCGCTTTGTTTATGCGGCGGCCTGGGCGATTGCCTTTATGGCTGCCGGTGTTGGCGGAACACTTCTGGGAAATATCAACGGGCTGAACATATCGGTTGGTTATCTGGGATTGCTGGTGTTGCCGGCCGTGGTTCTGGGCGGGTTAAATTCCATACCTGGTGCGATTGTCGGCGGCATTATCATTGGAATCTTGCAGAACTTTAGCGGGGCTTATCTGGACCAGTACTTTCCGGGCGGCGTCAAAGAGATTGCGCCCTTTGTTTTTATGGCCGTCTTTTTGCTCTTCAAGCCTTACGGTTTGTGGGGGTGGGAGAGAATCGAAAGGGTTTGATTGGTTTAATTTGTTCAATTGGTTTCATTTGTTTTTAATTTTCCAACCAATCCAACTAATTCAACTAATATAACAAATTAAACGGAGTCGCTTTATGTCAACCACCTGGCTTCCTTGCGGAGATTATCATCAAAACTATGTAAAAGATCATGCCTGGTTTCAGACCAAGTTTATCAAAGGCAAAATGATTCTGATGGCTTTGTTGCTGTTCGTTATCATCCCGCTGTTTGCCGATGATTACTGGCTCAGTGTCGCCAACACCATTGGTTATACGATTTTAGGCGCTTTAGGGGTACAGCTCTTAATCGGCTTCTGCGGTCAGGTCACGCTGGGCCACGCTGCTTTTATTGCGGTGGGCGCATACTGCTCCACGCTTCTCATTCTGGAGTTTCCCTGGCCTAAATTTTTAATTGATTGGGGCTTGGGGTATCCATTCAGCATCATCATCGCTGCCATTGTCGCCGGTATCTGGAGTGTTCTGTTCGGACTGCCTTCCGCCCGGGTAAAGGGATTTTACCTTATTTTGACCACCATGGCCGCGCAGTTCATTACGGTAGATTTTATCATTACCCAGTATGTTGCCCAGATCGGCGGTCGCGGTCAGGCCTTTTCTCTGCCCCCGGGAACAATCAAGGTCGGGCCCTGGGTCATCGATACGGATGTAAAAGTCTATTACATGATGATTGTACTGGTGATCATCTGCGTTATTGGTCTGGCCAATCTTTTGCGATCACGGGCCGGCAGGGCCTGGGTGGCTATACGGGATAATGATATTTCGGCCGAGGTTATGGGCATTAATGTCGTCAAGTATAAACTTCTGGCTTTTTTTGTGGCCGGATTTATCGGTGGCGTTGCCGGCGCATTCTGGATCAGCAACCTGGCCGCCATCAGTCCCGAGCATTTTCCGTGGTTCTGGTCTCTGTGGCTGGTAGGCGTGATTCTCATTGGTGGCGTGGGTTCCATTCATGGTACCATCTTTGGTTCTATCTTTATGGTTGTGGTCATTGAGGTGCTGCAGCTGGCGGTCATGCCCTTTGCCGATACCTATCCCAAGCTTTTAATGGATTTTTTGTTTATCAAAGAAGCCGTCTTCGGTCTGGCAATCTGTGCCTTTATGATATTTGAACCCAATGGCCTGGCCTACCGCTGGTGGCAAATCAAAAATTATTTTAACCTGTGGCCGTTTTCGTATTGACGAATTAGCAAACTTTAGATCGTAAAAAGGAGGTGATGAAGCTAGAAGTTTCTTAAAGACGTGATTACAGTCTATTTTCCATCTTAAAGGGAGGAAATTATGAAATCAAAATTACTAGTTGTCTTGTTCGCAGTGTTCCTTCTTGCTGGATTTACTTCTACTGTTGGTGCTGCACAGGTGAGAGTTGGAGCCCTGAATGATGTGACCGGAGCTACTTCAGATGTTGGAAAAGATTATGCCCTGGGAATATCCGATGCGATTCATTATGTGAATGACCAGGGTGGTGTTAATGGCAAAAAAATAAAGCTTTATCAGTTTGATTACGGTTACCGCATCCCCGAGGCGCTTACGAAGTACAAACTTTATAAGCGGCTTAAGGTTGTGGCCGTTCTCGGTTGGGGGACGGGCGATACGGAGGCGCTCTCGCCCACCATTACCAAGGATAAAATGCCTTATGTGTCGGCCTCTTATTCCGCGCATTTAACTGACCCGAAAAAGACCCCCTATAACCTGTTTGCGGCAACCGACTATTCGACCAATGCCCGGGCGGCAATTACGGCCTGGTTTGATAAGAAATGGCCGAAGCACCCGGATTTTGGAAAACGCAAACCACGTTTTATCACCAGCTACCAGTTCGCTCATCCATACTGCAGCGCGCCCATCAAGGCCATCAAAGATCAAGCTACAATTCTAGGCTTTGACATCGGACCTGATCAGAACGTGGGTCTTACGGCCATCGATGCCAAGAGCCAGGTGCTGGCAATGAAAGAATTCAAGGCAGACCTTGTCTGGCACGGCAACACCACCATGTCGGTAGCAGCCACGGTGCGCGATGCATTTGCCCTTGGGCTGGGAGCCGATCATATTGTCAACAACTGGGGATTTGATGAGAATCTGCCGCGGCTGGCGGGCAAGGCTGCCGAAGGTGTCATGGGTGCCACGGTCTGTGAATTTTTCGGCAACGACGTTAAAAACATGGACACTGTCGTGGAATACGCCAAAAAATACAATCCCGGTGTGCCCTTGGAAAAACGCCTCGTGCGTTCAATCCAGGCCTGGGCAAACGTTCTTGCTCTCTGGGAAGCGATGAAACGGGCTGACAAAGCCGGAAGTTTGAGTGGTGAAAGCATCCTGAAAAATGGTTTTGAAACCTTTAGAGGTTTTGAAATCGGCCTGAGCGTGCCGCCGCTTACTTACACAGCCACGGATCACCGGATTGCCGGTAAGTTGCCGATCTATGAGATTAAGAGCGGAAAATTCGAAATCGTCCAGGTCGTCGACTTGAAGCAACGCTGGCCGGACAAGTGGGACAAAGAGTGGCTCGGATGGTAGTTGTATTCGTTGAATGGTAAAATCGTTGAACGCTCAGATAGTAATAAAGGCAAATTCTTTATTTCTATTCGACCAATAGACAAATTATCCATTTAACTAACGCCTCAAGGAGGTCAAATACGTTGTCGAACGATAATATGATCCTGAAGATCAACAATATTGAGGTCAAGTATCACGAGGTCATTCTGGTGATCAAAGGCGTTTCCATCGAGGTTCCCGAAGGGACGATTGTTGCTTTGCTGGGGGCGAATGGCGCCGGAAAAAGTACGACCTTAAAAGCGATCTCCGGGCTTTTGAAACACGAAGACGGAGAAGTCACCGACGGGTCGATTGAGTTCATGGGAGAGCGCATCGACAAAATGGGTGCGGAAAAAATCGCGAAAATGGGCATCGTGCAGGTCATTGAGGGGCGCAGAGTATTCGAGCACCTGACCGTGGAGCAGAACCTGAAAGTCGGCGCACATATGAAGAAGCATGGCCGATCCATAAAGGATGGGCTGGATATGGTATACCACTACTTTCCCCGACTCAAGGAAAAGCGTCACGAGGTTGCCGGCTTCGTCAGCGGCGGTGAGCAGCAGATGACGGTTGTCGGACGCGCGCTGATGACAAGCCCCAAGCTGATTTTATTGGATGAACCTTCCATGGGTCTGGCGCCACTTCTGATCCATGAAATATTCAATATTATTACCCAGCTCAATCAGGAAGAGAAAATCTCGATTCTTCTGGTGGAACAGAATGCCAAACTTGCCCTCAATGTTGCACCCCATGCCTATGTAATGGAGAACGGACGGATTGTAATGGACGACAGCGCCGAAAAGCTCAGAGAAAATCAGGATATTAAAGATTTTTATCTGGGCATGACCGATTTTGGGAGTCGAAAAAGTTTTCGGGATGTAAAACATTACAAACGACGAAAAAGATGGCTTACGTAAACCCTTAAATTGCATAAGGGGGAGAAAATGCGAAAAAAAACAATTGTACTTATCTGTTTGGTTGCTCTGGTTACGGCCGCTTTTTTATCCGGCTGCGCGGGTATGCAGAAGGCGAGTGAGAGTAATTTCAAAGATCCGGTGATCACCCTGAGCCATGTCGAGCTTCAGAAATATTGGGGATGGTGGTTTTTTACCGCTAAGACAAAACCTGCCAAGGGCACACCTGGAAACTATGGCGCGCCTATTGTGCTGGCCTATATCTGGGAAATTGAAAACCCCAACAATTATCCGGTTTTGCTGGAAGAATTCAAATTTACCGTGACCTTTGAAGACTTTGACCTTAATACCGTTTTACTAGCGGATCCGATGTGGATTCCAGCTGGAAAAACCAATACATATAGAGCGCTTTCTATCGGTGACGCGCGTGAAGCTCAGCTGAGTCTTCTCGTTGCCAGCGGGTTAAAACTGAAAGAAAAAGGGTTGTCCTTCTGGGATGCACTGGAAAAATTTTGGACCGGAATACCGGATTTCGCTTTTCCGGTTCATGCCAACCAGGGATCTGCCATTTTTAAGGCGGATGGCGTTGTCCGGGGTGTTTCATTTAACGCCTCTTTTCCCTGATAAATAAATCAAGACCATTTATTTTAAGTACTAACTTGACTTCCGCAGTTGCCCTCTTTCCCAACGGAAAGAGGGCAGCGAGGAGGATCGCAATTTGCAAACGAGTTTTAGGCGACTTTTTCAAGTTTTGCTTTTCTCGTAACAGATAGCTTTATCCAAAAATTGTCTTTCAATTCATTATGGGACTCCAAGATTATACTTTTTATGATCTGATCAATCGCAATGCGGTCTGCTTTAAACAACGGCAGGCCTGGTTTGAAGTCGACGACCAACGGACACTGACGTTTGCTCAATATAAGGAACAGGTGGATCAACTGGCGAGTGGTCTGCAGAAAATCGGTGTCCAAAAAGGCGATCGGATTGGCATTTTAGGAAAAAACAGTCTGGAATATTTTCTGCTATACGGTGCTTCTGCGGCCCTCGGCGCAATTTTAGTGGTTATAAACTGGAGGCTTTCAGCGGAAGAAGCCCTATTTAATCTAAACGACTGTGAACCCCAACTCCTGTT
>JASFGZ010000256.1:0-6880 GCA_050123495.1 Desulfobacterales bacterium | reverse complement strand
AGATGAACCGCACCCCCGACGTGGCCGAGCAGCGGCGGCTCATGCGGCAGTTCGAGAAACGGGCCTTAGACGAGCAGGCGCACATGCTCGTCACCCAGTGGTGGTACCGCATCATCCCCCATCGCTCGATCGTCCGAGGGTGGAAGATTGGCCCGAGCCACTACGTCCCCCAGGACCTCGCAAACGTGTGGCTGGCGCAATAAACCAAACAGGATAGTACCCATGAAAAACGGTTATTCACTCACAACTGCTCCAAAAGTCCGGAGTGTTAGCCGACAGTTTAGTTACGCTTTCATCGGCGTGGTGACACTAATTTTACTTGTATTTGCGGGAACTGCTATCTTTGTTAATAGTGGCAGGATTAATGCTGAGCTCGAAAAGCGCTTAGACAATGCGTTGAAACTTTCTTATATAAGTTTACCAGCTCCACTGTGGAACCTTGATAATGATATTGTTGATGATTTTATCGAGGCTTTATTTTTGGATGAATCCATTGTCTTTGCAGAGATTGTGTGGGGCGGTCAGGTCATTTCGAAGAGAGTCAGGGAAAGATTTCAACAAAGAGAGGCTTCCTATTTTGGACAGTCTTCTAAATTTATAACAAAAATATCTGATATCATTTACGAAGGCAATAAGGTCGGTACGATACGACTCGCCATGTCGCGGGAGAGCGTCAAGAAAGAGCTGGTTGTCGCTATTTCAGGCATCATCGCCCTGACGATTTTCATCATTGCCGCCATCGCACTGACTTCCCTGGTCATAACAAAAAGGTATATCTCTCACCCTTTATTGAAATTACAGGAATCAGCTTCAATGATCGCCCAGGGTGATTTAGACACCTTCGTTGATAAAAGCAGCAACGATGAGATTGGAATACTCGGGCAGCATCTGGATGGCATGCGAGGATCGATCAAGCAGTTATTTACAGAGCTTCGTGAGAGCAAGGACAAACTGGAGGAGTACAGCCGCACCTTAGAGCAGAAGGTCGAAATGCGCACCCGGGAACTGGCCCGCTCAGTAGAAGAACTCAAAGCCCTTGGGGAAGTCAGCCAGGTGGTCAGCTCCACCCTCGATCTGGAGATCGTGTTGACAAGCATTGTTCGCCACGCTGTGCAGTTCTCGAAGACCGATGCCGGGACGATCTACGAGTTGGACGAAGCAGAGCAGGTGTTTGTGCCGCGGACAAATTACAATGTGAGCGCAGAGTTCATTGAAGCGATACGCGCCTCGGGGCTGCACGTGGGGGATCAAACGGTTATCGGTCAGGCCGCCAAAAAGGGGGTCCCGGATCAAATTCCCGATCTTGCTGACGTACCGGACTACCCCCTGCCCTACGTTCAACAAGCGGGCTATCGAGCCCTGCTCGCAATACCGCTTCTGCGCGAAAACCGACTCATTGGCGGACTGATCGTTCGGCGCAAGGCAGCCGGTGAGTTCCCTCCACCGGTCGTGAATCTACTTCAGACCTTTGCTTCTCAATCAGTGCTTGCCATCCATAACGCGCGGCTTTTCCATGAGATTGAAGAGAAGGGGCGGGAGCTTGAAATCGCCAACAAGCATAAGTCTGAGTTCCTCGCCAACATGAGTCACGAACTTAGAACCCCTCTGAATGCCATCCTGGGCTACACGGAGCTGATCCTTGATAACATATACGGTGATGTACCAGAGAAGATTCAGGAGGTTCTTGAACGCCTGGAAAAAAATGGGCGCCATCTTCTCGGCCTGATCAATGATGTTCTCGATCTTTCCAAGATCGAAGCGGGCCAACTGACCCTTTCTCTGAATGAATATTCGATGGGAGAGCTAATTCAAACGGTCTTCACCTCGGTTGAGGCATTGGCAACGGAAAAGAAATTGGAATTCAAAGTTAAGATTCCCAAGGATTTGACTACCGGTAAAGGAGATGAACAGCGTATTGCCCAGGTGCTTTTAAATTTGCTCGGCAACGCGATCAAATTTACCGATGAAGGAGAAGTCAGGGTGGAAGCGAGCATTTCCAATGAAACCTTTTTGGTCTCCGTCTCTGATACGGGTCCCGGGCTTTCGGAAGCCGATCAAAAGAAGATTTTCGAAGAATTCCACCAGGCCGACGGATCGAGTACCCGGGCAAAGGGAGGAACTGGCCTGGGGCTTTCCATTGCTAAAAAAATTGTCGAGATGCACGGAGGGCGCATCTGGGTGGAATCCACTCTTGGGAAAGGCTCGACCTTTCGGTTCACACTGCCGGTTCGAGTCGAAAGGCAAAGGAAGCAAGCATGAGTAAACTGATTTTAGTTGTTGAAGACCAGGAGGACAACCGGCGGATTATGCGGGATCTTCTCACAAGCGCCGGCTATGAAATAATCGAGGCGATCACTGCTGAGAAGGGAGTGACCGCGGCCGAGACCCATCGTCCTGCGTTGATCCTGATGGACATTCAGCTGCCCGATTTCGACGGATACGAGGCAACGCGCCGGATCAAAGCCAACCCCGCCCTAAAACACATCCCGATCATTGCGGTCACCTCCTATGCGCTGAGCGGTGATGATATCAAGGCACATGAGGCGGGTTGCGATGCGTATGTCTCGAAACCGTTCAGCCCGAGGGCGCTCCTAGCGAAAATCCGCGAATTCATCTCATAGGTGATTTTTTCAAGAGGGAATCATGCGAACGCCACCATTGATCCTAATTGTGGATGACAACCCCGCCAATGTGGAGATTCTCCAGATGCGCCTTGCCGCCAACAACTACGAGATCATCACTGCGGCAGACGGCGAAGAGGGATTGGCCATGACCAGAGATAAACAGCCGGACCTGATCCTGCTGGACATCATGATGCCCAAAATGGACGGCATCGAGGTCTGCCGACATATCAGAGCGGATGCTTCCCTGCCATTTATTCCCATCATCATGGTTACGGCTAAGGCGGATTCAAAAGATATCGTGGCCGGTCTCGAAGCCGGCGGCGACGAATACCTGACCAAGCCTGTGGATCATGCCGCATTGGTCGCCAGAGTTAAGTCGATGTTACGCATTAAAGATCTGCATGACACCGTCCTTGAGCAGTCGGCCCAGCTTAAAGCACAGCTTGAAACTGCCACCCAGATTCAATCCCTGTTCTGGCCCAAAATCCCAGAGTTGACAGCCGGCGGCCATATTTGGGCTGAATCGGCTCCGGCCATCTATGTTGGCGGCGATTTGTATGATGTGATCCCCCTGCCGGACGGCAGTTTATTGGCCTATGTCGCCGATGTTTCCGGGAAAGGCGTTCCGGCTGCTCTCATTATGGCGGCCCTGTCTACGAATATCCGCAGCGAAGCCCTCCTTCAGAGTGAAGTGGACAAACTGCTTGAAACCGTAAACAATAGGCTGCACAGCCTGACGTCCGAAGAAGGCTTTTTTGCCACCATTGTCCTGGGCAGGTACTGGCCCGCGAGCGGCAAAATGCAACTTGCACTGGGGGGGCATTTGCAGCCCCTGTGGATCGGCCGGGGCGGGATTGAAAATTTACCGCCGTTAAAGGGGATATCGATGGGTGTCCAGCCGGATGTTCATTACGAAATAAAGGAAATTTCGCTGTCCCCCGGAGAAGCGGTCCTCTTTTTTTCCGACGGCGTTATCGAAGCCGAGAATGAGGACAATGAGCTATTTGGCAATGAGCGCCTGATCGACCATATCAAGAATGCCAAAGGGCCGCCCTGGGGTAAAGGACTACTGGATTTAATCAACCACTGGAGAGGTAATGCCAAGACAAGCGATGATTTAACCCTGCTTGAGATTTGGCGCGATCCAGTCTAAACTCTGAACCTCGAGAAGTATTGACTTACTTTTGACAGGGCGGTCCACTGGCGGCGGTGGCAATAAAACAGCTGGAACTCCCCCCTCCGCCCCCGCTACTGGTGTCACGGCCGCCGCTGGCTTCCCCTCCGGCCGAGGCGGATAAAACTTCGATATTTTCATCCCCACTGCGTGCGGGCTCTCCCGCTATCCCGCCATCGGCGTTGATAAAATCCTGAGCACCGCTGAGGTGATTGATAAGGCCCGGGTCGGCATCGGGATTGTGTCGGTTTTTGTAGGGCCCGCCGAGTGGGTAAAGTATGTGCTTGCTGCCATAATAATCGAGGGCCACAGGATCGATCGCTGCCAGAAGGGTGTTGGCGCGATACGTTGTCGACACGGGATAGCCGCCCAGACTGTCCGGGCTTACCCAGATGCAGTCGAGTATATTTAAATCAGCAGCCTTTACAAGTCCCCACATCTTACCGCACTGAATGCCTGACTCACTGTAATGGCGAATACCACTGCTGCCGTCATCCATGGAGAGGATTCCATACGTATGTTTTAAAGCCCCGGTGATACCGGTACCCGCATGGGTTTTTAAAACCGGGAGGTTGATCAGTTTCAAATTGTCGCCGTATTCCGAGCCGGTCCAGATGCCTTCACGCAGTTCGATGCGATTTCCCATCAAAGAGGTAAAACACGGATACGAGATCCCTGAGATTTTGCGGTAGCCGTTGGTAACATTTTCCGAACCGGGGATAAAAATGGAGCGCACCGGATCAAGCAGGAATGAACTGACCGGATCATTTTTAAAAACGTTATAAAGAAGGTAATCCACCGTCAGCACCTGCTGCTCTTCGGCGTTGATCCATATTTCATTGTCTACTTCGGGCCACTTATCGTAAGCAGATCCGCCCTGGGTGATACCATCGAAACCACCGCGTCCCTGGCCGTTTTCAAAGATCACCACCTCACCATTAAATCCGTCGGGGTGCTGAAGGATCCGATAAATCAGTCCTCTCAACACATCGGTGTTGGTTGTGCCGCGGCACTTCCACTGGCAATTGACTTTTATGAGCACCACATCATTGGCATCGATGATGCCTGCGGATCCGCCCCATGGATGGTCTTTGTTGGTGCGATAAAACTTGAGGCCGTTTTCAGCCATAAGGTCCAATAAGGTATCCAGACCCTTGTGGCGCAATTGACCGTCGTGCACGGGGCAGCCGTATACGTGAAAAATTCGTGATTTGTGGTTGTCCGAAAGGGCCCTGTCAATGCCAACCCATTTGCCTGCAAAGGTGATGGCACCCGCGGCGGCGACGCCCTTAATGAATTCTCGTCTGGTGACTTTCATCTCTAAAATTATTTAGGCCAAGCTTGTGATACACCCAAGCCGTTCTGTTTGAGAGGAATGTAAAGAATGGATTTGAGCCTGTCAAACTAAAACTCGGACGATTACCCTCAATACGTTGGGTGCGCGGGTAAGACATGTGCCGCTAATCCCCGAAAGAGTTCTGGACGCCATCAAAAAAGCGTAAGTTTTCTTTACGCGATAGTGTGGATAAAAAAAGAATGGCCGCCGGTGTAGCCGTGGTTAATCCACGTTTTGTTACACCGGTGTCTTTTTTTTTTAGAATTTCCATACCGAATGCGTAAAAGCGGTTTTAAAATTCCAGATCATGTTTGAGAGCAAGGCGTCCCGCGAATTGAAAACGGAGCGTACACGTAAGTACGTGAGTATTTCAATTCGCGGGACAACGCGGCTATCGGACGTTAGATGGAATTTTAAAGCCGCTTTTAGACGCGCTCTTTGAACTCCTTGCCTAACAGCCCCTCGGGGCGGAACAACAGCACCAGAATGATGATCACAAAAGCCATCGTATTTTTAAAGGCAATCGATATGAATCCCCCGGCCAGGCTTTCGGCCACTCCCAATATAAGACCGCCGACGATCGCACCGGGCAGGCTGTTTAAGCCGCCCAGAATTGCGGCTGCAAATCCTTTCAGAAACGGCTCCAGCATAAAGAACGGATCCAGGAGCAGCGCGGGGGCCAGAAATAGACCGGCGATTACGCCCAGCAGGGCCGCCAGTCCCCAGCTAAAGGCCAACACCTTACGGGTGGGAATGCCCATTGTCTGGGCGGCGGGAAGATTTTCAGAAGTGGCGCGCATGGCCAGACCGATGCGCGTTTTTTGCACCAATAAATAGAAGAGCAAACACGCCAACAAACTGATGATAAAGGTGCCCAGGCTCAGCTGACTGACGACCACCTCTCCCAGGTGATAGATCTTGATGTCCGAAAGTGGAAACGGGAACGCCTGGGGAACCGTACCGCCAAAGTAGGATACCAGACCCTGCAGGATTAAACCCAGCCCCAGCGTAAGGATAATCTGTCCCAGGTGGGTGGCCTCGCGCCGCTGGGCCGGAACCAGGACGCAGAAATAGAAGGCCATCGCCAGAACCGATCCAAAAATAATGGCGAGAATAAAAGCCGGGGCAAAGGGCCAATCCAGGCTCAGCAGGGCAAAGGCCATAAAGGTGCCCGCCGTTGTGATATCTCCGTGCGCAAAATTGAGGATGCGGGTCGAGCGATAGATCAGGGCCAGGCCCAGCGCCACTAGCGCATAAATACTGCCGGTGGCGAGTCCTGAAACCAGGTATTGAAAAAATAGTGTCATCTGGCGTTCCTTGACAAAAAGGTTCTATCGAAAAGGCCAGTTTCGAAAATAAAGTCTCATCTTGAACCACATGCCGTAAATACCCAGTGGTTGAAAGATCAAGACAAATAGGATGGTAACACCGTAGACCGCCGGTACCATCTCTTTATAATCATTTAAAGCCGGAATCATTCCAAAAAGCTGAGGGACGAGAATCACGAAAGCCGCTCCGAATAGCGAGCCTTCGACCGAGGCCAGCCCCCCGATGATGACGGCTACAAACAGCGTGACCGATTCCATAAAGGTGAACATGTTGGGCTCGAGGTATCCGGTAAAAAGCCCGTAAAGCGCCCCCTGGACCCCGGTGTAAAAGGAGCTGATCCCGAAAGAGATCAGCTTGTAGCGGGTCAGATTCACACCGATGACCTCCGCCGCGATATCATTATCGCGGACGGCGATG
>JASFGZ010000255.1:0-6883 GCA_050123495.1 Desulfobacterales bacterium | reverse complement strand
CATCGCCGGTCTGGTTGCCGCTGAGGTCATCCCCAGCCCGGTCCCTCATGCAGACTTTGTGACGTTTACCACTTACAAAACCTTACGGGGCGGCCGCGGCGGGGTGATTTTGTGCAAGCAGGACCAGGCCGACAGGATTAACAGGGCCATATTTCCCGGCGGGCAGGGAACGCCTTCGCTTAATTTTATTGCCGCCAAAACGGTCTGTTTCCATTTGGCGAAGGCAGATGAATTTGTCGAACTCCAAAAACGAACATTAAAAAATGCGGCTTGCTTTGCCAGTGTATTTAAACGCCTGGGTTACCGGCTTATTTCCGACGGGACAGACAATCATCTGGTGCTGATCGATTTACGATCAAAGGGTTTGACCGGGGCGCTGGCTGAAAAAGCGCTGGAATCCGTGGGAATTATCGTAAATCGTAACGTCATCCCCGGCGATCCGGAAAGACCGGAATTAACCAGCGGCATCCGCATCGGCAGCCCGGCCATCAGTTCCAGAGGAATGGCTGAACCAGAGGTGCAGCAGATTGTTCGAATTATGGATGCGGCCATGTCAAACAACGAAGATTCCCAGATCCTGGGCCAGGTGGCCAATCAAGTTAAAGATTTGTGCAAAAAATTCCCGGTTCCAAAATAAATTTCAGGTAAATTGGTTGAATTGGTTTGATTTGTTTCATTCGTTATTTTAGGATCGCCTTTTTCAACCCATAAAACCAATTAAACAAATAAAGCCAATCGAACGATGGTTTAAAAGAATAATTGCTAAAGCATTAATCAATGTACGAATCATTTACTTGGAGGAAGGAATGGACAACAAAAGTCTAAAAGAAGCATTTTCTGAACTTTCGACCCCTTTAATTGCCGATGCGTGTATGCGGTTAGGCATTTTTATGAGGATTGCGCCGATCGGGATCAAACCCCTGGTTGCGGGGTGGAAAATTGCCGGACGGGTATTGCCGGTCCGGCATTCCGGAAGTGTAGATATTTTTCTGGAAGTCATGGCAAATGCAGATCCCGGTGATATTTTGATCATTGATAATGCAGCCAGAAAACATGAAGGCTGCATCGGGGATCTCACCGTCCTGGAAACTCAGGCAAAAGGTCTCGGTGGGATAGCCGTCTGGGGATTTCACCGGGATACGCCTCAGCTAATCCAGATCGGTTTTCCGGTTTTCAGTTATGGTTCATATCCGGCAGGACCGAAACGCGCTTATCCGCGGGGATCGGATGCCCTTACGACGGCAAGGTTTGGCGATTTCAAATTAACATCTGATGATGTGGTTTTTGGAGACGACGACGGGGTGGTTTTTGCGTTGTTGCATGATGTAGAGGATATCATTTCTTTGGCCCGCACAATTACCAAAACCGAAAAGCGCCAGGCCGAAAACCTTCAAGCCGGGGAAACCCTTTCCCAGCAATTTAGATTTGATGAATATTTGAAAAAACGCAGCAAAAATCCGGCCTATACCTTCCGCGATCATCTGCAGAAAATCGGCGCCGCAATTGAAGTGTGACCGGTGGACTTTATTCTTTCGTGTGAGCTGATAATTTAGGTTAGCTTTTCTATCGGAGTACCTGATTAGTAAATTCGAAACACGAATAGCGAAATCCGAAACAAATCCGAATATCGAATGACCGAAATTCAAAACCGTTTAGAACATTTGGATTTAGGATTTTGAATTTGTTTCGAGTTTCGTATTTCTTATTTCGGAATTTATATACCATCCTAAAATTCTGCAGGAATAATAGATAAATTACCAGATTTAATAAAGGATCTGAAATATGCCTAAATATATCGATCTTAGCCACATCATTGAGGAGGGGATGCTCACATACACCGGTCTGCCGGGACCCGTGATCAGCGACCATATGAGCCGGAAAGATTCTGAATCCCATTATTCGGATGGTACGACCTTTCAAATCGGCAAAATCGAAATGATCGCCAACACCGGCACTTATATCGACGCACCATTTCACCGCTATGAAGAAGGTCAGGATCTATCAGCGCTTAAAATGGCGGCGATCGCCAATCTGGATGGTATCGTTTTTCGGGCAGCTCATGGAGTGCGTTCAATTGATAAGGATGTTTTCGAAAGCGATAACCTCGAGGGCAAAGCAGTCCTTATCCATACCGGTTGGGACCAACACTGGCGAACCGATGCCTATTTTGAAAACCATCCTTTCCTTAGCCGCAATGCAGCCGAACACCTGAAAGCCTCCGGTGCTGCCCTGGTGGGGATAGACTCTCTTAACATCGACGACACCGCTGACGGATTCCGACCGGTTCATTCGATCTTGCTGAAGGCCGGCATACCGATTGTTGAGCACATGTGCCATCTGGATCGATTGCCTGATCAAGGATTTAGGTTTTTCGCGGTACCGGCACCGGTCAGGGGGATGGGGTCGTTTCCGGTGCGCGCTTTTGCCATCGTTGATTAATTATGGCCTCACACAAAGCCGCAAAGGCGCAAAGAAAAGATTTTTTATGTTAAAAGAGAACAAAATTGCGAAGCTGGTTGTTGATGCGGCATATCATGTACATACAAAACTTGGTCCAGGTCTATTGGAATCAGTATATGAAGTGGTGCTGGCCCATGAGATAGAAAAAAGAGGATTAGCTATCAAGAGGCAGGTATCTATACCCATTCAATTCGACGGATTGTTTTTTGATGAAGGATTTCGGGCTGACATGGTTGTAGAAGATTCTGTAATTCTTGAGCTTAAATCAATCGAAACGGTGGCTCCTGTTCATAAAAAGCAGCTTTTAACCTATCTCAGACTGGCTGATAAAAAGTTAGGTCTATTGCTTAATTTTGGAGCACCATTAATAAAAAAAGGAATCTTTCGGATTGTTAACAATCTTGAAGAATAAAATTAAATAATAAATCTTTGCGCCTTTGCGGCTTTGCGTGAGACATGGAAAAAGCATCCGTATTTGAAGAAACGTATCATAACTACCTGGCGCAGATCGCCGAACTGGATTTTAAAAAAATCGCCGATCAACTTGGAGCGGAGGTGGTCGATGATGAACTTATCATCCCTTTTTTCGGAAAACCCCACCGAATATCCGCTGAAGGCATCACCGATCCTTCCGGTAGCAGACCGACCTTTTCAGTTTGTGTTGTCCTGTTTAAATATATTTTGCTTTGCCCGGATAATGATCCGATTGAAGCTGAATGGGTTTCATTTAAGGATTTCAAGGATTCGGCGCCCTTTTACGGCGCATTCGTCAATTACACCGAAGCCCCGCTGGCCAAATATTTTTCAGGGCGCCTGAAAGATCTGGAAAGCGCCTGCCGGGAAATCCATGGCCATTCACCTGCCGCAACGTATGCCTACGATCTGTGCATGCAGTTTAATGCCCTGCCGAAAATTCCGGTTTTGCTGCTTTTCAACGATGCCGATGATGAGTTTGCGGCTCAGTGCAGGGTGCTTTTTGAAAGGCGGGCTGAAAAATATTTGGACATGGAGTGCCTTGCCATGGTGGGGATGCACCTGTTCGAATGTTTAAAACCGACCACAGATAAGCCGGCTTAGCCGATCGTCCGTTGCTCCTGCCATCAGCCCGCCGAATTGGCGTTTGCGGGACCAATTTAATCCAATGGATATAAAACAGTGGGATCGAAATGTGCGCGTTTCCTTAATCTGAAAATTCTTGTGATATTCCTATCATATCTGTAAAATTGACAAAGTTTAAATATTATCAATTGATCTGCACTTTCGATAATTCTTTGATATCGGCAAGATAAATGAAATCCCTATCGTTAAAAACCTAACATGAAGATATTGTGCTTCTTATATAATTACGTGATCAGATATAAACTGGAAGCCAAAAGAATGGGATTTTTTCATAACCGAAACAAATCTGTAATCAATTCTCTCCTTATTATCGTATTCCTTTTTTCGTGCTCGCAACCACCCCAATATAAATATCAAATCCCGGAAAAAACTGATGATGGTTGGGAGACTGCATCCTTAAGCGAAGCAGATATTGACCCGGCAAAAATCAACGATATGATTCTGAATATCCTTAATGAAAAATACAAGAATATCCATAGTGTCCTTCTTGTTAAAAATGGCAAGCTTATCCTCGAAGAATACTTTCAAGGGTACCACCGCAATAGAATCCATCCAATTCAGTCGGATACTAAAAGTATTACCTCAATTTTAATAGGCATTGCCGTTGATCAAAAGATTATTTCGGATTTAGATAAAAAAGTTTATGAATTTTTTCCTATTTACAAGGATACAAAATGGATTGATGAGAAATATGAGATTAATATAAAACATGCGCTTACTATGACGGCTGGTCTGGATTGGGATGAGCGGACCTATCCACATGGCGATTCTCGTAATAATAATACTGCTATGAATAATAGCATCGATTGGATAGCATATATTATGAATAAAAAGATGACCAAAGCACCAGGTGAAAGATTCAACTACACTAGCGGGCTTTCAATTCTTTTAGGCGCAATCATAAAAAATGCTTCTGGTTTGTACGCTGATGATTTTGCTGAAAAATATCTTTTTGAACCCCTCGGCATTAAAAACTATAAATGGTACAGAAACTGGGATAATACGATTCACACCGGCGGAGGACTTCAGTTAACATCCCGTGATATGGCAAAAATCGGCTACATGATGCTGAAAGGGGGCATTTGGAAAGGCAAGCAAATTGTCTCACATAATTGGGTCAATGAATCGACACAAGCACACGTTGAAGCAAGAGGATACGAATACGGCTATCAATGGTGGCGTGGCAAAACCATTAACAATAACCGGATTATCGAGGCTTTTTGGGCATGGGGCCACGGCGGGCAGTTTATACTTATACTGCCGTCCCTGGATTTGGTCGTTGTGTTCACCGCTAAACATCGGGATAACCCGGGGTCTTCCGAACGTGCCTTTAATATGCTGAGTAATTATATTATTCCGGCTGTGCTGCCCCCTCCGCTATCGAGAAAAACCATTAAATTGGATAAGAAGGCTATCGACAGGTTTGTAGGAACTTATGAATTTATACAAAAAAAGGAACCCGATACAGTAATTATTTTTCGAGAAGGCGATAGACTTTACGGTAAGGGCGCTGATGATCAAGATAAAGCAGCGTTATTTCCGGAGACAGAAAATCGATTTTTCGGGACGGCGAAAAATATTGGTGATTTCAGGATCAATTTTATTATCGACGATAAAGGTCAAGTAAATCATTTTGTTCTCCAATTTGCGCGCCGATTTGTTTTTCTGAGTGTCCCTTTTACTAAGATCAAATAATTCAAATGTATCTGCAATTTTAATATTTCTTTGATCTATACAAGAAATTATTTCGTATAAGATATCTTTTGAAATCCTTCACAAGAATCCCTCATAATTGATGCTTGTAATTCTTTCGCAACGAATCAATAACCAATCTTGGACGTCAGACCGACTGCCGAACGAGCACTGGTATTCTGCCAAATGAAGGAAGAAAAATCATGAAAGAACGAAGATACGATATTGATTGGGTGAGGGTGGTGGCAACGCTGGCTGTCTATGTCTTTCACAGCGGCCGTTTCTTCGATATGTTGGACTGGCACCTGAAAAATGCCCAGCAGAGCTACTTTCTAACAATGTTCGTTGGTTTGCTTGATCTGTGGATGATGCCTCTCTTGTTCCTGCTTTCTGGACTGGGATCCTGGTACTCGCTAAATGCCAGGAGCAGCGGGCAGTATCTCCTTGAGCGGGTCAAGCGGCTCCTGATCCCTCTGTATACGGTGGGCGCGTTTATCCTCTTGCCACCCCAGTTCTACTTTGAGCTCGTTACCCATGGAAGAGATGTTGGCTCGATCTGGAAACTGATTCCGCCTCTCAATGGGGGACCTCTTAGGTTTTCCCTTGATGCGCCCTATCTCGTCAACCTCTGGAGCGGTCATTTGTGGTTTCTCCAGTTTCTCTTTATCGTGTCTCTCTTGATACTGCCGCTGCTTCTCTACCTCAAATCAAAACCGGGTCAGCGCCTGATCGCAAGATTGGCAGATTGGAGCGATCGCCGGGGCGGCATATTCCTGTTCCTGATTCCGCTGATCCTTGTGCGGATGGGTTTGAGAGGCTTCTTTCATGGAGCGCATACCTGGGCCGATCTTTTCTACTACGCGGTCTTTTTTCTCATAGGTTATGTCATGGCGGCCGACAGACGCTTTACAGAAAGTTACAAGAGACATGGGTGGGTGTGTCTGGCTCTGGGTATCGCTGCCTTTGCGTGTGAAAGCGTTCTCATTATTGGATTACACTACCCCTATCCAGATGCCGAGTCCTTCTCGTGGACGTATGTGCTCTTTAACATCGTGATGAGCATCGGCAACTTTTGCTGGGTCATGTTCATTCTGAGCCTGGGAGCCAAGTACCTGAATTTCAACCACAAGGTACTGACCTACGGTAACGAGGCTGTGCTACCCTTCTACATTTTTCATCAGACGATAATCCTTTGCGTCGGCTGGTTCGTCATACGCTGGAACATCGGCATTGGACCGAAGTATCTGATCATCGTCTTGGTCTCCTTCGCCCTGATCATGGCCCTGTATGACCTGCTCGTCAGACGTTTCAACGTGATGCGGTTTTTCTTCGGCATGCGACCAAAGAAGAAGCCTTCAAAAACACCCGACTCGCGTCCGGCAAAGATTTGCGCCTGATTGTCAAGTAATTTGGTGTCAAACCTTGAATAGTGAATAAGATAGACATCTATAGTCTCATTGAACACATATTTTCTATGGGCAGAGCGTGGCGGATAGAATATGCGGGGGGCACTTATCACAAATATTCAAAAGAGGAAAAACGATTGTGGCAAGATTTTCGGCATGGTTTGTTTTTAGGGTCCAAGAGATTTGTCACCGGACTTCGCAAACAA
>JASFGZ010000254.1:0-6901 GCA_050123495.1 Desulfobacterales bacterium | reverse complement strand
ACGCCCCCCAAAATGTTACAGAATTCGTGTGCTAAAGCTCAGTTCAGTTGAGTTCTTTACCGTTTTCTGGTCGCTGGCCAGAAGCGAGAAGACCCGAGCGAATAGCCAGGGGCCGTTGAATTGATTACTCAGAAAAAGGAGCTTTCCTTTAAGAAATACTTCTGGTATTTAGCAGCCCTTGATTAGAAGTGGTTTCAAAACCCTATCTCCCCGCTCAATAAAGCGGGGGCCCTTGAGCCTGATCTGAGGTTTTGAAATCACTTCTAAATTTCGCAAGAATCGGGTGGAAGGATTGTTGCAGCGCTATTATATTGGTGCCAAATTTTGATCGGCTTTACCGGTGTTTACCTGATGATGATCATTATTGATGGGCGCGCACTGAACCTGGTAAAGCGTTTAAATGGGCGGTTTGCAATTGGCAAAAGAAAAGTAGCAGCGGCGAAGACTGCCCGCTAGAAGGTGAATCGGAGATGAGCGCTAACATTCTTTTTTTATACGGATCAACCGTTATCATATGGGGTACGACCTGGCTGGCGATTAAATTTCAACTGGGCAGTGTTGATCCCATGGTCTCGGTTCTCTACCGTTTTATTGCTGCAGCGCTGACCCTGCTAATATATGGCAAGCTGCGGGGCCTGAATATGCGATTTCGTCTCAAGGATCATATCTTTATGGCGCTGCAGGGTCTGGTGCTGTTCTCCGTTAATTACTGGCTCATATATCTGGCCGAAGTGCATGTCACCAGTGGATTGGTTGCTGTGGTTTTCTCTAGTATCGTGTTTATGAATATGATCAACGGCGCTGTGCTGCTGGGGTCAGCGATTCGCTCAAATGTCGTGCTGGGGGGCGGGATCGGTGTCGTTGGGATCGTGCTTGTTTTCTGGCCCCAGATAACGTCGTTCAGTTTTTCTGACAAAACGGCCCTGGGTTTGGTGTTGAGTGTCGTATCAACTTTTATGGCTTCACTGGGTAATATTATTTCGGCGCGTCATCAAAAATATAATTTGCCGGTTATCCAGACCAACGCCTATGGCATGGCGTATGGCGCCGGAATTATGGGGGTTATTACAATTGTCCTCGGCAAGCCATTCAGTTTTGAGATGTCTTTTCTTTACGTCAGCTCTCTTTTTTATCTTTCATTTTTCGGAACCGTCATCGCCTTTGGGTGCTATCTAAAACTCATCGGTAAAATCGGTGCCGATCGGGCGGCTTACGCCACCATGCTCTTTCCGATCGTGGCGCTCGGCATCTCAACGGTTTATGAAGGCTACCAGTGGGCAACCCATAATGTAATTGGTATGGCAATTGTGTTGATCGGGAACTGGCTGGTGTTAAACAAACGCTCGCTTGTCACCAGCTGAAGGGGTTTTCGGTTAAATCAAATCCCCCGTGACGGAAATATATAAATTTCCATCACGGGAGAAACGGACATGGTTAATTGGGGAGTACCACCGTATCGATGACATGAATGACGCCGTTACTGCACATGATGTCGGTTTTGACAATCTTAGCATTGTCAATATTTTGTCTAATATTATTTTGACATTTCATTATTGACATGTTAATTTCTTGTCATGGAAAACGATCAGAAAATACACCCCATTGGCTATGTTGCCAGGCAGACCGGACTGAGCGCCCATGTTATCCGCGCATGGGAGAAACGTTACGGGGCAGTGCGGCCAGATCGAACGGCATCCGGGCGCAGGCTCTATTCTGAAAGCGACATTCGGCACCTGCTGCTTCTGCAGCAAGCCACCCGGTGCGGCCATCGCATTCGGCAGTTGTCTGAACTCGACCATGAATCGCTTCAAGGAATCGTCGACAGCAATGCCGCAGATGCGCGTCTGATTGGGGATGGTAAGCTAGAGTCCTTGACGGCAGAAGATTTTCTCAAAGCCTGCCGCTCAGCAGTTTTCGACCTCAATGGACCGGTTCTTGAAGCAGAGCTCAATCGGGCTGCGGTCTTTTTAACCCGGCCGGTATTGTTTAAAGGCGTGATTATACCGCTGGTGGTGGAAATAGGAAATCGCTGGGCCAACGGGACGCTTAAAATTATCAACGAGCACTTGGCCTCGTCGATTCTGCGTCGATTCCTATGGGATATGCTGTCTGCTTACCGATCGAATCCTACGGCATCTAGAATAGTCGTTGCGACTCCGGCAGCTCAGTGGCATGAATTAGGGGCCTTGATCGCCGCGGTCACCGCTGCAGAGGCAGGATGGGCGGTTTATTATTTCGGTCCCAATCTGCCCGCAGAGGAAATTGCCGCTGCAGCGGCTATTCAGCGCGCCACGGCTGTTGCGCTCAGTATCGTTTACAGAACCGGTGAAGCACAAATACTGCTTGAAATCAAAAAGTTGCGCCAATATTTGCCTAAAGATGTCGCTCTCATTGTCGGGGGAAGCGGTGTTCGGCCCTATCAGGCCAATTTGAAACAAATTGGCGCGTTGCTTATACAAGACTTTACATATTTTCGCGATATCCTCAACAAATTGATCTAAATCCGATCCAAATTGACCGATCTCTATGACGCCTCAAATCTATGCCTATTTCCATTTTCTGCTGTAACCATCGGTAAAAGGTTTTATCCTTGCCTGTGAATTGAATTTTACTGCTTAAAAGCGGCTTGACAGTCAAGACACCCTGATTATTATTAGACATAACTTAGATAAAAGCTCGCTATACTCATTTTTTTAGAGATTTGGAGGCAAATCATGAATGATCACCCTAAAACAAATGACATTTATATCAAGGGAATTTTTGAGTTTCTCAAGGATAATTATGGGAAAAGCATTGAGCTGCTGTCCCAGGCAATTGAGCAAGACAACGATCATAAACTCGCTTACATGAGCCGGGGATCTGCATTTCTCCGGCTGGACCGGTTGGACGAAGCCATCGCTGATTTCGATCGCGCTATCCAACTAAATCCCGATTTTCCGCGTTCGTATCACCTGCGAGGACTTGCCAAAGAAAAGCAAGGGACCTATGCGGATGCGATTGCTGATTTTAGCAAGGCCATTGAACTGAATCCTGATTACGCGGCGGCTTACTATAGCCGCGCAACGCTGCATACCAAAATGGGAAATGAAGACCTGGCCGTTGATGACATTCAGATGGTCCAGCATTTGAGCAATAAGAACATTGAAGCATTTGCCAATGAAAACAATGTCTGGCGCTCCCAGCAATTGCGTTTGGAGGCAATAGCAGAAAATGAAATGCAGCGTTAGAATGAGTCCCAACTATCAGAAATTATCAATTGGTCGCAGAACATTGGATGCCTGAAAATTTTCATTGTACCGACGATTCAATAGGCAAATTTTGGATTGATTTTTGTAACATCGTACCTGTTTATGAAAGGAATTCCATAAAACTGGGCATTGGGCTTCATATTGTTATATTGTGCAATTTGACCCATTTGCATTAACTATTTGAAATCGAAAGTGAAATGATATCAGTCGGATACAAGGGGAAGTGTGCATGATTCTTGCTTCCCCTTTAGTTTTATGGGGGGTGACTATCAAAACGAAAGTTGCGGGCTTAAATTACTGGTGGAAAAGTATCGCAAAGAATTTCAGATTCCGGAGAATCTAAATTTTTATTCTGAAAAAAATTATAAAATTGCCGAAAGGAAATATCTGAAATACACTCTGGGAATGGGGGGGGGTAAAGATCTTCCGGAATAACCAATTCATAGAGGTCAAGCAACAAGAAAAAGGAGGCGATTATTTTTGCTAAAAGGAAGTGGGTTTTCCGATAAATACAATACCTTTAAGACCTGCACCGGCGTGTTTATTGTTGCCGCCGCCATAGCGGGGAGCTTTTTAATCATCCGTCTGGTCGGCGAGAGAAGAGTGCAAAGTTTTTTGAATATATTATTCTCCTTCAAAAGAAAGGAATCGAAGCTGGATTTGGCCTCCGAGGCATTTGTGTCCGAGAACAAAATCTGATCCAATTATATTATCTGGATTTTGCAAGAATCGGAGGCTTTGGTATTCTCATTAATTTTCATGAGGAGCCCCTTGGTATCATAAAATAAGACGCTTCATCCCGCGAAGCGGGGCAAGATTCAGGTTTCACACAGGCTTGACAGGGGCTGGCCTTCAAGCACTATTATTTTCCTCCCTTACAGGGCAGTGTAAACACTGCCCTTTTTTATTTCGCATCAGAGCAATCGGCATAAAAGATTTCTTTTAGAGCCTCTTCCTTTCAGAACTCAATCATATCGATCTGGGTCAGGGTCGTGCGACGTCCTCTTCCAGGAGCATTAACGAGATGCCAGGCGACATACTGTTCCGAATAGAGTTTGTCCGACATGCCGTCTACCGGTACGATGATATTTAATTTCCGCATTGCCGCACCAATGGCCGTGCCGAGCACTGCTCCGTTTGCAGCGGTACCCACTATTATGACGGTCTTTATCCCTCTTTCCAAATATGTTTAATAACAGCTTGATAACACCCCGCATCATTCGCATCGATGTTTTGCTCTGTTCTTAATCAGGTAAAACGGAGGTCAGCCTCTCTGATGAGCGTCTCTTTGATGTCTTCGACATCGTCGCGGTTTCCGTTTTTGTCTGCTTCGGCAAAAACAGTCCACCGGTTTTCGCAGGTTTTAATTGAGATAAAATGCAATTTGCCCTAATTGCATATTTGGATTCGAAAATAGGATCTAACTTTTTTTGGACGTTACTGTCTGAAAAGAAGAGATCTGCTGCTTTAGCTTTTTGCCTTTACACTTGGGACAGCTGAATTTTTTCTTTTCATAGTCGGAAATTGAGATAATGACGCTAAAATGTTTTTTACATTTTTCGCAGAAGAAATCATAGGTAGGCATAACGCACCTCCATTTTTTGAGTAAACACAAATATAAAATACTCCAATATATCGTTTCAGATCAAATGGAATTGGAAAATCAAGACCAGTTTATAAGGATTAATAAACAAATCGATGGGATTTAGTCAATCATAATCAAGGGTTCCTGCAGGCGGTGGGCTATTGAAAAAAATCCCAAAATTGGGTGAATTTTAAAAAAGGGGACGTTGTTGATTTATTGCGTTTCTTGGAAGGGCCGGGGTGTTATTGAATTTGTTCAGGGCAAATGTTTCCGCCTTGAGAAGCGGACGGAACCATTAAAGCGAATAGTTGGTCCAATTCGTAAACAACTTCCCCAGCATTTTCAGCACTTCCATTTTATTCCTCGATGGGGTCAATGCAGGAAGCGTCATTGTTGCGGGTGGAGTTGACGAGCTTTGATACCGGATAACTGACCAGATCTGTCACGAGTGCCTGTTCCAGAATATTTTTTAATTCATTTACATCCTGATTGGCCGGATTCAGCCAGGATTCATATGCTTCGGGTTTGAAGATGACCGGCATGCGATGGTGGATGTTCCGCACGGCTTCACAGGCTTCGGTCGTAATAATTGTGCACGATCTATAAAGGGTGTTCTGATCTTTTTTGCCCCATGTTTCCCATAGTCCGGCAAACGCGAAGGGCTTTTTATCGGGCAAGGTGATGAAAATGGGTTGTTTTTGTCCCTTTGGTCCTTTCCATTCATAAAAGCCATCGGCAATGATCAGGCATCTGCGTTTTTTAAAGGCATTTTTGAATGAAGGCTTCTCGGCAACGGTTTCGGCCCGGGCATTAATCAGACGGTTTCCAATGGAGATGTCTTTTGCCCAAAAAGGCACCAGCCCCCAGTGGAATTTGTCCAGCCAGTTTTCCCCCTGGTGGTTGAAAATCGCCAGAATTTCCTGCGAGGGCGCTACATTATAATTGGCCGTAACCTTACAGGCAGACCTGTCAATGGGAAAGATTTCTTTGAGTTCATCCAGGTTGCGATATCCCACAAATCGGCCACACATAAAACATCACCTCTTTGGTGAAATATTTGAATATGATCTGAGTCGAGCGTTTCAGGTTTTTAAAATATAATTCGATATGAATAATTCATGCTTAGTCATGATGCAAGGGATAATTAAGACGATTGCTGATTTTGGATTTCGGTTTGGGGAATTCATTTTAATTATGATGACCGAGATCATCTCGTATTTCAGTTATAAAGAGCGGATAAAATTGTAGAAATTTATACAAAAACGAGCAGGCCATACCGCAAACCCGCAAACCTTTTGCGGCCGTCTCCAATAAAATTGTACAAATCCGTAAAACCCAATTTAGTTGCCTTATCCACTATTATTTGTTACGTTGCGGCACCTAATTTACTTTATGGGTTGAATGCGTTTAATTTGCCTTTGACTTTGATCAATACGGAAGTGGTCGCAAAACCTCAGATGGGGTTTTGAAACCACTTCTAATCCATTGCCTGGTAAACGATTAAACCATCTGAGAATCACACCTCGCTTAAGGAGACACATTTCATGGCAGATGAACACAACGAGCCGACAGAATTAAAGATAGACCGGAGCAATCTTTTTAAGGAAGAGACGTATACCGATCTTAAAGTGGGAATGATCAAGCGTATGACACCGGTTAAGGCCGATGGATCCGTGGATAAAACTCGGAAATCGGTTTTTGTGGGGCAAACGAGCCTGATGACCCCTAACGGACCGTTGCCGATTCAGGCCATTATTCAGGCCAAAGAATTACAGCAAGCGATTAAAAAATTTCCGGAAGCCATGCAAGCGTCGATGGAACGATTGGCTGAGGAAGCCAAGAAATATCAGCAACAACAAAAAGGCCAAATCGAAAAGCCGGACTCGCGGATTATCGTACCTGGGAGGTAGACAATTATACATAAATTCGGTATGTTATAAAAGAAGCAGATTTTTAAAAAGGCATCCCCATGCTAGGTGCCTTTTTCTTTTGTCAGCTCTCACACTTCTAGGGTAATATTTACATACTAGCTTATTTCACTAGGTTTTTTCTCGAATATAATTCTAGT
>JASFGZ010000253.1:0-6925 GCA_050123495.1 Desulfobacterales bacterium | reverse complement strand
TGCCCAGTTTGTAGAGCGCATCGTCAGGATAGCACAAGAATATGGCCGGGAAATAGCGACACCCGATGAAAGCCGGCGAATATTGAATTTATAGGAAGCACTGCCGACGATTGAAACCACTTCTGAGCATTATTGTTTCTGTGGAGGTGACTTTTTCTTATCAATACGCAAGAATTTTATGCCAAACCCCTCGTCATTCGTCCAAACAATTTGACCTTTGATCTTGACTTCTTTTCCATTTTTAAATGGTAGTGCCAGATTAATTATTTGTCCAACTTCGAAGGCCCTATTTGCCATGATAAAAACACCGGATGTACTGATGTTTTTTATGGAACCCTCAAAGATTTCGTTTTGAGCAGCAAACAGCGTAGATTGGTTACAGGGTCTTCTCGGGTGCTGCCTTAAATCTTTTGTTTTTTTGCTATCATTTAGTTTTATATCTTGCGTATTGGCCAAAGCTGCCAATCTGACGCCATACCCGAATCGAAAAAACGAACGCTTTAATTTCTTGCGCCATATTATTTCTGCCCGGTGATATTCCAGAACATCAGGCAATGAGGCGTAAGGTGAATTTTGGATACCGATATAAATCTGTAGGCCCGGATTCAAAACACTGTCGGATTCAAAATAGACACCGTCCTTGCTATAGTTGAACATTCTGGCTTTATGTATTTTTCCAGACGTCAGATCTTTAACCTGAAGAGATGAAGTGTGACGCATTCGCGCACTATCTCTGTTTTCAAGATTTTCGACCGTTTGTTCAGCTTCTCTTTTCATAATTTACCCGATCATTGTTTGAAGAAATCATCAGTTGCATTTCAAGTGGAATAAATTGTTTTGAAAACACTTCTATATAATATCGGCTATCATCATAAAAAACTTGATAGGATATTGCCTGACTTCGGTATGCGTCTCAAATCATGACCCCGACAGTTGCGGATTCAGGACAATAAAAAGGGCAAATCCACAGGCTCGGATTCACCCTTCTGCGTTGTTATTAAAATCGAATATGATAATTATTTCAAGGCTTAATGAGTTCTATTTCAACTCGGCGATTTAAACGTCTTCCTTCTGCACTTTTATTGCTGGCTAAAAATTTTTGAGCCCCATGACCCATAGTCGTTATTCGGGAAGGTTTAATCCCCTTGCCGATGAGATAGCTCTTGACTGCATTGGCCCTGATTTCAGAGATCATCAGGTTATAAGAGGGGGCACCGATGGAATCTGAATAACCATTGAGCTCAAGTTCGGTTGCCGGGTTATTTATCAGAATTTCAGAGACCCGATTCAATTTATCAATAGCAGTGTCCGAAAGCGCATTTGAATTTTGTTCGAAAAATATGACCAGCGCCGAGTCGGGGAGCATTTGATCGGTGGCTGCTGCGACATGAACAGGTGCCGGCGCCGAATCTTCAGCAAGATTTTCCTCTATGATTCCCGGTTGAACCACTTCGTCGCCGTTGGGTTGAACAGCTTCTGTGGCCAAACCTTCTGCGGATTTTTCATCTTCTGCAATTTTCTGGCTCAGCGTTTCATTGATGTAGCCATGAATTTGCTCCGAAACCCTTCTATCCCAAACACCCACTGCACCGGTTCTGACAGAAACTTGCGTATGATCCCGATCAATCCTTACAACCTCGATTTCCACCGGCGTGTCATCAGGACGTTGGGCTTTAATTTCGGTTTTTAATTCATCAGCTATGATTTCGGTTACAGGTATCTCTAATCTTTCCAAAGTATCACCGCTGGCCCGAATTGTGTCGTGATATTCCGATTCATAAGTTTTTGTCAGCTTGCCGTTGAAATAAGCTAAGGCGCCCGCTCCGGCGGCACCGATTCCGACCACAGCAACCGCGCAACCATAAACGCCGAAAAAGCTTAAAATAGATAACGATACAATGAGATCTTGAATTATTTTTCGCATCATATAATTAAAAATTCGACCTAAAAATTGAAACTCATAATTTATATATTTTGTCAATAATACAAGTTCAGTACGATCCATATATTGAGCGCTTATGAATTTTGGCAAAATTGCAGATATGAAATAGATACCTATAGCCTATCGCATTTTTGAATCTGGTGTCAAATCGTATACCCTAAAGATGCGGCTTCAGGAGAATAAAAAAGGTAAATCCATAGGCTCGGATTCACCTTTCTGAATGGTTAAAAGTTTTTGGATTTTAATTGATTATATTGTCTCCCCGGAAGATGAGATAAACCACGCCCCATCCCCCAAAGATAATGTAAGCACCAATAAATAACCAATATTCCGGGCCTGGCTCAAGATTGTAGTTGGGGACACCCACTAAAAACAACAACATGAAGGCCACTGTGGCTGCCCAATACGCTGATATACCCATTATCGCTGCTGTGGTTATCAGCGACCAACGCTTCTTCAATAGCAGCCCGACCAAAGAAATAGCCATTAATGGTATGTAAACAAAAGTGTCACCTGCGCCAAATGCGCGGTTGATTTGTACTCCATATTCACTGACTTCTTTGACATCCTCTTGTAACCCAAGCTTTACGGCAAACGCATAATTGAATATGGCCATTGTTTGACCCATCAGTAGGAGCACCAATGATACAATCAAAAATACGATGATAACCCAAAAAGAAATAGGGCGTTTTGAACCTGCCATTTTTAGACTCCCATTGGTTTAACTAAAAAACGTCTAATATTAATATTCGATGGAAAATTCTCCACCGATTCAAATAATATGCTGAAAAAGTGGAAAATGTCTATTCTGAACATTTATATTTGAACCTCTTCCCATTATCGAGGTGCGACGTCAGCTTTTGATATATTGAGAAACCCCCAACTATCACACTAAATGGAATTATTACAGAGACTAAATGGATACCACAAGAATTTTGATGCATTGATAGCTGTACTATGTTGGGGTATATGCATTTTTCATGAGCCCCTTTCATTGCCGATACACAGCAGCTATCTTCCTTCTTGGATAGGGTATGAATATTAAGCTACTGGAAATGCAAAAACCAGATTCTTATCATCTTATGGGCTTAAGCGTGTTGGGGATTCGATGTTGAAATCGACTCAACCAGATTTGATCAATCCGGTGAGGTATTTGACGTGGTTGAATGCGGATCGTGTGATCCCCGGAATGCTTCAAAACAATGGCAATGGGATGATCCGTATCACTTGCCCAGCCATAGATACCGACCGGATGAACATCCAACCAATTCCCCAACCGGACACGCTTGGTTCGAGTCCCAATTTGATCGTCCACTTGCGCCCAAACTGAATCCGTATAACCGCTGTTTATATCGGTTTTGCCTCTTAGCCAGACGAAGTACCGACCCGCCGGCGCCGAAAAACGTATCTCAACATAAACCTTGGGCTCCGGTTCTGCCTGTGGATTCGCTCCTGAGGAAAACTCGATTGCCTTGCCGATTGAAGCCTCTTCATCGTTGACCACATGTACACCAATTGACGATTGGTCCGTGATCGACTTGCTGTTTAAGATGATATCCTGGTCTGGATCGTACTTGATTGGCATGGGAGATCGGCTTCGGTTTGCCGCGGTAACTGCAAAAACGATTAAAGCAACATACAGCACATGCAGTATAATCACGGCTCCCCTTTTCCGAAAGATATCGAAAAATGGATGGGTTGTCTTCATTCCAAATAAAAAACGAAACAACTCAAATTTCCGAACCGGGAGCATGTAAAGCATTATAATGATAATGAAGGAACCGATAAAAGCGATTACCCATTTTATGGCAATGTGAATTTCCCAGGTCATTACAAAATAACCGACACACAGCAATACGGTCTGGTGCATAATAAAAAAAGGCAGCACACCTTCATTTGCAGATCGCAGCAAAGGTCGCTCAAAGGCCAGGAACTTCATGCCGAATCCCAGGATGGCAAATAACCAGCTCCAGGCACTGAAAAAGGAGAGAAGCGCATATATCCAATCAGTTATCAAAACCGGGAAAACCACACGTGACGGGCTAAACAACTGGTACAGATGGGCGGTCGATAAAACCAGGCCCAGTAAAAGAGAAATCCAGCGCTGATTCATAATATGCTGTTGGAGTCGGTCGCTGGAAACAATCATGAATCCTGCAATCAGAAACCAGATATAATGTAGAAAACCCCAGCCACCGTTGCCCACATCCAGAACTGCTCGTGGAATAAGTACCTTCATCATCAATAGTGGGATAGAGAACCCCGCATACATCAATCCCGGAATGGTAAACCATGACATGATCCGATTCAGAATCTCCCGCCCGCTTCCTTTCAACCAGATAAACAAGCGGTAGCAGATCAGGCTATAGACAAATAAAAATAACAGATACCAGAGGTGCATCCCGTGAAATGCAAAATTCCCTGGCATGCCTATCCCTAAATAAACACCATTGAAATATTCGGGTAAAAATGAAAAGAATGATCCCGAGAATTGACCATGTGTTAACCGCTCCAGGTATACTTGCAAGGCGCTGTGCGTGACCGATGCGATCAGGACCGGAATCATCAGTCTCATAAACTTATCAACATAGAATCTGGACCAGCCGCCGGATTTTGCGATGGCATAAAACAAACTCGCACCGGAGATGACGAAAAAAAGAGGCATCATCCAACGGGTGGCAAAAATGTTCCATATCTCTACCCAGACAAAAGTGTTGATATTCTTAACATGCCAATCACCCAGATTAAAAAATCGGCTGCTGTGATAAACAAATACGATCAAAATGGCCAAAACGCGGAGCCAGTCAAGTTCATATCTTCTACGAGAGGTGTTTGAAGTCATTGGAACCTCATAACAGGACAGCATATGACGGCATGTAAGTCAGTTCATATATACACGTATTTTGCCATGATAACAGGTTAATGCCAGTTTGGGATATATTGAGAGACTGTCGAAAAAGTCCAGAAATGGCGATTTTAGTAATTTTGCGTGCAATAAAATCAATAACTTACAAGCGTCAAATTTACAGATTTAGGGTTTTTCGACAGTCTCTGAGAATATCAAAGAAACGCCATAACCTGTGATATCATCCCCATTTTTGATCGTATCACAATATTTTTATGGCTTTAAAAACCTTTGATAAGTTGGAGAGTAAACCTGAAGTTTTTAAGCTTCAAAAATTTAAGATTAATAGAAGATACATGTCAATATTCTATAGAGAATTTCAGATAATGCACTTTTCGACAACATATTCGAATTGATGAAAACATGTGTCTGTGTATACCTCTTCTTTGAATTAAAAAGCAGTTTCAAAGCCTTTAATCACTTTTTTGTTTCCTGATAGTGTTGCAGGATGGCATCCACAAGCCCGGGGATGGTAAACGATTCGGCGGTGATATGAACATCAAACCCCAATTCTTTGGCGCTATCGGAAGTGATGGGGCCGATACTGGCGACGGCCACCCCTTGCAGCAGCTCAGGAAAGCGATCGGATGGCAGAAGCGCCTTGAAATTTTTTACCGTGGATGAGCTGGTGAAGGTGATCAAATCAACATTTTTGTCTTCGAGCGCCTGAACGAGAGCGCCTGCGTTTTCAGTTACATTCAGGGTCTCATAGGCGGGGATTTCATCTACCTGCGCCCCCATCTTCGTCAATTCAACCGGTAAAATCGGTCGGGCTTCTCTGGCGCGTGGCAACAGTATTTTCTTTCTTTTTAAATTCAATTCGTTAAATGCGGCCACCACCGATTCGGCCCGATAGGTCTGGGGAACAATGTCACTGTTCAGACCGAATGCAAGCAGCTGCTGGGCTGTCGCCGGACCGATTGCTGCTGTTTGCATGTGGCTTAGCGCCCGGACATCTTTGCCGGTAGCAAACAGCTGCTTGAAGAAATGAATAACGCCGTTTACGCTTGTAAAAACAATCCAATCATAAGCGGCTAAATTTTTTATAGCCTGCTGCAAGGGCTTGGGGTCTTTGGAGGGCATGATGGTGATAGTCGGAAACTCAAGGCATTCAGCGCCAAGATCGGAAAGGAGCGTGACCAAATCACTGGCCTGTTGCCTTGCACGGGTGACGACAATTCGCTTCCCCAACAGCGGCCGCTTCTCAAACCATTTCAACGTTGGTCGCAAATTAACGACATCGCCCACCACAATGAGGGCAGGTGCCTTTAACCCGGCTGCCCGGACTTTTTCGACAATCGTGTTCAATGTGCCGGATACCGTTACCTGGTGGGGGGTTGTACCCCATCGAACCAGTGCGACCGGTGTGTGCGGTGATTTGCCGTGATCCATCAATTGGCGTGTAATTCGGGGAAGATTTTTAACTCCCATGAAAAAAACGAGGGTTCCGATACCGGTTGCCAGAGCGGCCCAGTCAATGCTTGTTTCTTCCTTTTTGGGATCTTCATGGCCGGTAACAAAGGCCACGGTGGAAGTTAATTTGCGATGGGTCAGCGGGATACCGGCATAAGCCGGTGCCGCAATCGCTGAAGTGACTCCGGGTACAATCTCAAAAGATAGACCCGCTTTAAAGAGTACCTCTGCTTCTTCGCCACCGCGGCCAAAGATAAACGGATCTCCGCCTTTTAGACGGGTTACGGTGGCGCCGGTTTTGGCTTTTTCCACAATCAGATCATTAATCCGATCCTGGGAAAGCGTATGCTGGCCGCCTTTCTTACCGACATAGATCAGTTCGGCGGATTTGCGAGCATATTTTAGCAGGGCAGGGGAGGCCAGATAATCGTAAATGATAACATCGGCGGCCTGGATGCATTCTTTGCCCTTTACGGTGATTAAGCCCGGATCTCCCGGCCCGGCACCGACCAGATAGACGTTAGCTTTCATAATCCTGGGGTGAGATCGATTTGAGTTTGTTCAAAATTTTGTCTGCTCCTTTGGACAGGAGTTCTTCAGCCAGATCGATACCGACCGCTTCAGACGCGTCCGCCGGCCCGCCCCTTTCAGATTTGATCACTTGG
>JASFGZ010000252.1:0-6948 GCA_050123495.1 Desulfobacterales bacterium | reverse complement strand
TTTCTCTTTTTGTACCTGCCGATCTGTGTGTTGATTGCATTTTCTTTCAATACTTCCCGATTTAGTGTCGTTTGGGAAGGTTTTACCTGGGAGTGGTATCTCAAGCTTATCCAGGATCCCCTGGTGCTGGATGCTTTGAAGAACAGTGTCATCGTTGCAGTGGTGGCCATGATATTGTCAACCATTATCGGCACGATGACTGCCTATGGGCTTTACAGATACCGTTTCCGGGGCAAGGCGGTCTTCGACGGAATTTTATTTCTTCCCATCGTCACACCGGAGATCGTCGTGGGGATTTCCCTGGTCATTTTCTTTGTGATGATCCACGTCAATCTGGGCCTTAAGACGATCATCATCGCTCACGTTGCCTTTGATATACCCTTTGTGATGTTGATTGTGCGCGCGCGGCTGCAGGGCATGGACCGCTCCCTTGAAGAAGCGGCTATGGATCTTGGCGCCGATGAATGGACGACTTTCTTTAAGGTGACCATTCCCCAATTGTTGCCGGGGATCATCGCCGCCGCACTGCTGGCTTTTACGCTTTCCTTTGATGATTTTGTCATCACCTTTTTTGTGGCGGGTGTGGGATCGACCACCCTGCCGTTGAAAATATATTCCATGGTGAGATTGGGCGTTTCTCCGAAGATCAATGCCCTGAGCGCATTAATTGTTCTCGTTTCGATTACGCTGATTACCGTGGCGGATAGGGTGCAAAGAAAATCCGTTTAATTTCTTCATCGCCGGTTTGCCTGGCGATTTGCGAGAATAAAAGCAAACAGATGTCTTCAGGATGAATCAGAACCAAAGAAAGGGGGAAAAAATGAAAGATAAAGACAAAAAAAGAATGATTGACGAATTGGTTGAAACCCTTGAAGCCGGCAGGCTGACCCGCAGGGATTTCATTAAAAAGACCACCGCGCTGGGGCTTTCGATGGCCGCTGCGCTAACCATCGCCGACAGCTTTTTTGCCGGAACCCGTAAAGCTTATGCCGCCCAGGTGGATCGCAGTAAACTTTCCAAACAGTTGAACATCTATAATTGGTCGGATTATGTTGACGAGAGCACCATCCCGAATTTCGAAAAAGAATTCGGTGTCAAAGTCAATTACGACACCTATGAGGACAACGAGGCGATGCTGGCAAAACTGCAATCCGGCGCAACCGGATATGATATCGTGGTGCCCACGGGCTATATGATAGAGATCATGCTGAAACAGGGCCTTTTAGCGCCGATCAACCATGATAATATTCCCAATATAAAAGGTGTATCCTCGGCATTGCAAGATCCGCCATACGATCCCGGAAGAAAACATACCGTGCCCTGGCAGTGGGGTACCACGGGTTTTGCTTACAATTCCGAGAAAGTAGCCGGTCCGGTGGATAGCTGGAAATTTCTCTGGGACCCGAAATACAAAGGAAAAATTACCATGCTCGACGATATGCGGTCTGCCATATCCGTGGCGCTAAAAGCGAAAGGTTATTCGATAAACTCGACCAGTGAAAAAGAGCTCATGGATGCCAAGAAGAGCCTTATGGAACAAAAACCGCTATTGAAGGCCTATATATCCGCACCCGTAAAAAGCCTTTTGATTTCAGGCGAGGTCTGGCTTTCTCAATTGTGGGTTGGTGATGTCCTGATGGCGAAAGAAGAAAACGACGATCTTGAATACTGTATCCCCAAAGAAGGTTGCGAAATCTGGGATGATAACCTGGCGATTCCGAAATCGGCGCCGCATCAGTACACGGCGGAAGTGTTTATGAACTATGCCCTCAGACCTGAAGTGTCGGCCGCCGTATCCAATTTTGTGCATTATGCCACACCGGTGGAAGGCGCCAAAAAATTCATTAACAAGGAGGATCTCAACAATCCGGGTATCTATCCGTCTGCAGCTGTCATGAAACGCCTCGAATACCTCGTGGATGTCGGAGAGGCCACCCGGATGTATGATCAAATCTGGACGGAGCTTAAAGCCGCATAAGCCCTGATTCTGATGAACCAGAGGCGGGAAGTTATCCCGCCTCTTTTTTTTGCTGCTTTATGCCAACAATCTCTTCTTAAGGGAGGCTAAACTCAGGTGGGTCAGTCATTTGCCGGTTTTTTGACTTCCTTTTCTATTTCTTCCCAGCATGACCGCTGACAATCTTCAGGCTTGAGATCCATCAGCTTGGGGTTTTTACAGCTAATGCTGTTCAGGACTTTTTTTCCGCCTTCCTGATGCCACTCCAACAAGAGTTCGGTATCAATGTTTTCCTCCGTGCATTTCACCCGGCACATTTCCCATCTGGATTTTTGTTTCACGGCTCACCCGCCTCTATGCATAGACATCAAATTGAGCCCCAATTGATGCCTTTTCTCATCCGGGCGTGGAGACTCTGTGCGTTGCTTCATCTGCAACCCCCGCAGTTTGCGCAGCTGCTTGTCTTCGGCTTGGAAGACGATTGCCCCCGGGGCACATTCTTTTACGCAGGCTGGATCCCCGCCGCAATAATCACATTTGTAGGCCAGTTCCTCCGCATTTTGCTCGATCATCCCATAGGGGCACGCCGTTACACAATCGCCACAGCTATTGCATTTTTCACGGTCAACCAGCACTACCTCGTTTTCGTTTTTATAGATCGCCTCTTCCGGACAGGCTTCCAGACATTCCGGTTTCGGACATTGAAAACAGACGCTGGGCACAGAATAGCCATTGAGCGTAAAATTGTTAATCTGAATTCTGGATTTCGTCGGATAGAATTTACCCTCTTTTACTGCCGAACAGATATAGGTGCAGCGGTTGCAACCGGTGCACAAGTCGGGACTCGCATATAATATTTTTTCCATGGTATTGTCTCCTCTAGCGATCCAATAATTGATCCAAACCCAATTGTTTCAGCTTTTGCAGGGAAGGTACGCCTTTTTCATCCCAACCCCGTAATTGATAATACAACTGCTTGGATGTTTCGAAGTCTTCTTTTTTAAATACATTACCCGCGTGGGGACCTTTTTCCAGCGGCTGTTTCATTATTTTTTCGGGCAGAACGTCATCTTTTGACGTGAATCCGGCGTTCAGGTTGAAAAGACGCGTCAGGTTCCAGATGCGTTCACCGGACAATGCCAATTCATCCGGTGTAACCGTGACCCCTAAAGCGGCGGTCAGAAGCTCGGCCATGATTTTATGGGTTACCGAGCCCCAAAAATCGCAGATACACATGGACCATTTGATGGCATTGAAATTTTGACCCTTAACCACTTCTTGGGTCTGCTTTTCGAGATCCAACGGCGCATCCGAAAAAGCCGTGAAGGCCCGCAGGTGACAGGCGCCGCGTTCACTGGTGGCATAGGCAAGGCCCATTCCGTAGTTACCACGCGGTTCATAAGCCGGATACTCCATACCCTTGGCATCCGCCACCAAATCCAGCGCCTGATATTTTTCGGCAAGCTTTTTAGCGCCAAGAGCCAGCTCCTGGCCTCTTGGGGTCGACAGCATGGCAATTTCCGAAACAACTTCAAGATACGCTTGGGCCTGTCCGAATCTGAGGCCAAAATCATGACGCCCCTTTTCGGCAAGCTCCATGGCCAGCCCCACCGTGTTGCCGCAGGAGATGGTATCCAATCCGAGATCATCACAGAGTCGGTTAAATCGGATAACCTGCTCAAGATCGTCGATTTCACAGTTGGAGCCCGCCAGGCACAATGTTTCATATTCCGGACCTTCCATCTCGGCGCCATTGATGTGCGTGAATTTACCGCAGGCCAACGGGCAGGACGAGCAGGCCCGGTCCCCGCGTTTGGCGGCTTTGATGGCATCCGAATTAATGCCGCTGCGCTTATCAAAAACACCGTAGGTGAAATTGCGGGTGGGCAGAATTCCGATTTCGTTCATGGCCTCCACCAAAATCGGCGTGCCGTCGGTACTGGCCCAGAGATTATCATCCGTTAGAACATTGGCCGCTTTGTGTTGGGTGATTTTTTCCAGAAAAGTGGACATATCCGCCACCGGAATGCTCCCTGTACCGCGGCATACAATCCCTTTTAGATTTTTGCTGCCGAAAAGTGCGCCGGCACCACCGCGACCCATCTGTCGGTAACTTTCGGTACCGATACAGGCATATTTGATCAAATTTTCACCGGCCGGCCCGATGCTCATTGTTTTGGCTTCCGGTGAGCCCAGCGCGTCCTTGAGCCATTTTTCGGTCTCAAATATTCCCTTGCCGGCTAACGATTCGGCACTTTCCAGGCTGACCTGATCATCCAGAATCTTGATATAGGTCAATGTGTCGGCCTGCCCCTTGATGATGACACCGTCATAGCCGGCAAATTTCAGCTCCGGACCAAACGCACCGCCGGTGTTGGTTTCAAAGATGGTTCCGGTTTGGGGCGATTTGGAAACCAAACAAAATCGGGACGTCGTCGGTACCAGCGTGCCGCAAAAGGGACCGGTCATAATCACCAGCGCATTTTGCGGTGATAACGGATCGATATCAGGAGAAACCAGCTCCCAGTAATAGCGCAGCGCAAGTCCCCAACATCCCCAATAGTCTTTTAACCAATCTTCACGCAAAGGCTCGGTGGACACTTTTTTATTCGTGAGGTCGATAACAAGTATTTTGCCTGCATACAGCTTCATGATCTCCTCCTTACACTTTTTTTAAATTACAAGTGCCTTGGATGGTTAAAGTTAAGGTAATCTGCTTATTTTAAATGTAAAAATTGTTCAATCTTGCGAATTAGGGAGTTCACTTTAGCCCACTTCAGGGAACTTGGTGCATTGACTTTTTGCAAAAGAAAAAATCTATACCAGAAATCTTATAAAAAAAGAATATTAAACGCCTGATACCCGATCCCCATTAATATCGAATTCAGTTTTACTGAATTCGATCAGGCGATCCTTTTTTCAACGATTTCATCTACCGTGACACCCATTTTGGCAAGTTCCTGGAAGCAATAATGGCGGGCATCCGCATGCAGCTGCTCCGGAACAAACACCCCCTTTTCGGTAAAGGCATCATCTATCATCATTTTTACAAAAACCGAGGCGCACTGGCCTGTCAAATAGGCTTCATGGCTCAACCCGGCTTGCTCAAAAGCTTTCACCAATCCCGGTGCATTGACGTAACAGTCGATTCGCATAGGCTTATTGTCTTTGTTGCCATCGACCCGCACCAGAAAAGCGCCTTCTTCCGAGACCAGACCTTCATCAAGGATGGCCTTGATTTCATCCGGAAATTTCGGTGCCGGTGGACATAATTTAAGCACCAAGTCCATCGGAACGATATCGGCACCACTGACCTTCACGGGTTCATGTGAAAGCAAGCCCATGTTATAAAGAAACTCCGAAAGCTTTACATGGGGGCCGCCGTATTTAAACTCCACGTTCTTGACGCCTTTGAGCACTCGATCGGCCATTAATCCCATGGTAACCGGCTCATCGTGTTCATGGTCGACCATACGGATCTGCTGATCAATGCCTTTAAATTTCATCATCAGCGGACGACTGAAGGGTTTGTCCTTAACAATATTTCCATTTTCATACCGAAAGGTGCTGTATGCCATGTCTCCGAATGCCACTTCCGGTGACCACCAGAAAGGTGTAAAGCGCTTTGCCCAGACACCCTCATAAATATAAATGCCAATTTGATTACACGCATCCAGCTTGTCTACAGATTCTCTTGCGATGACATTGGCCAGGCCGGGAGACGATCCGCAACCCACAAGTGCCGTTAGTCCCTTTTTTACGAATTTTTGATGCCAGTCGGTAAAAATTAGCTTGTAGCTTTCGACGAAGCCGATATCTTCCATGGGACCGGCCATGTCCATATAGGAGGCATTCACCGCTAGAGCAGCCTCCATGATGATCAGGTTATAATCCAGAGGCAGACCATTGACAATCAGGTCACATCCTTCAGCAGCCTTGATCACGCCATTCACTTCCCGGGCGTCAAGCCGCATGGCGGTTGCCTTTTTCAGTGATTTGCTCAGCTTTTCAGCAGCCGAGTGATCATAATCAGCACAAATAATTTCAGATATCCCGGGGTGTTCATCCATTCGTTTGGCAATCGTACTGCCCTGTGCGCCAACACCGGCAATGATAAGTTTTTTCACTATTTCTCCTTTAAGATATACGCCAGTATCCGCGATGCTTCCTGTAAAGTGGTTCTTTTATATTCGTCCATAGCCCTTGTCCCACTCGCATGTTCGCAATTTTTATGCGAAATAACCCGGCAAGCAATTTTTGTCAAGAAAATTCTTGACAGAAATATCGAAAAATGTAAGAAATAATAGAAAATAAAAAATAAATAATAAATAATATGAAAAAAAATATCGAAATTAATAGAAAAAAAGATAATGATTTAAATTCGACTCCTCCTCAAAAACTGGATCGTTTGGACTGCCAATTGATTCGTTTGTTACAAAGGGACGGCCGCATGCCCAACAATGCGATTGCCCAGGAGTTGAATATTTCCGAATTCACGGTGCGAAGACGGCTAAAACGACTTCTTGACAATGGTATCATCAGAATCGTCGCTGTTGCCGATCCGATCGATCTGGGTTTTGAGATCGCCGGCAATCTGAAAATACACATCGATCTTAAGAAAGCAGACCACGTTCTTGAAGAGCTGATAAAAATTGATGCATTGATATGGGTCGCCTTGACGACAGGTGGGACCGATATCGATGCCGACTTTATTGCGCGATCTCTAAAAGAATTTCAGGAACTTATTTTTAAAAAAATCAGTATAATAGATGGGGTTCTGTCGACAGAGACATCTCTGATGGTGGATTTGGTGAAGGATACGTATGACTGGGGTACCGCCTGGGATTAGTGCGTTATTGGGTTTTCCAAACCGGGTGCTTTGCACCCGGTTCCACCCGCAACGATTGGGGCACTTCGCGCCCCTGGCTTTTCCCGCCTATGGCAGTAAAATCCAAGCCACCCGCTGTACGGCTGTTCGTTGACTCGGTATT
>JASFGZ010000251.1:0-6957 GCA_050123495.1 Desulfobacterales bacterium | reverse complement strand
GGCGTCCCGCTAATTTAAAACGGAGCGCACACGCAGTACGTGAGTATTTCAATTCGCGGGACAACGCAGCCCTGGGCACTTAGACGCATTTTTGGGATGGGGTCTGGAAATATTGACGAATTAGGCCCTCTTTGATAAAATTTTAATCATCAGATTAACAGTATCGTTTTATGAATATTTTTTAAACTAAAAAAATAAGGTAATATAATGAATTCAAGAATCAAGCACTATATTCTGATTGTGGTACTGGCGGCAGCGGGCTATTTTATTATGAGTAATCATATCATATTTTACGGCAGCGAGGTCCGTCTGCTAGAAAAAACGTCTCTCCATCTGCATTATACTTTTTACAGCTTAAAGCAAAAAAAACCAGCGGTCATCATGGAAATCGACTACCTTCGCGAAGCCGGTATTGGCGATCTTCTCGTAGATTTAGGAATCATTGATGAAGAGGAAAAATCCCGGCTGGAAAGCAGATATTACTAAGTTTAGAATAATTTAAACGGTCATTCACCTTGATTGGCCAGCGCATTTAACTCGAGTGTAATGGGTCGATCCTCTTCACTCTTGCCGCTAAATCGGATGGGGCCGGGTCTTCTGAAGTGATCCTCGTCCGAGCCCACCGCCAGCCATCTCTCCCGATTCGCTTTGACGACCTGGAAGGCAACTGAATTGACATTGACGATACTTTTTTCCAGCACAAGAGCCAGTTTGCCTTTGCGCTCTTCCAGATGCATCAACGGCGCTATCGGAATACCGATCGGCTCCCATTTTGAAAAATCTTTCTCCAGATTTCGGATAGCCGCCATCTGCCCTGTAGCGCCGTTGGCAATCAGGCTGAATACGGTTCGCCCCAGATTATAGGTATAGATACAATCAAATCGAGTCGGATCGTTGCCTCTGCCGTCATAACCGTAAAAATGAATCTGGGTTTTAAAGGAAGGAACCGATTTTTTATAAATCTTTTCAACGGCAGCAGGAATCTCATCGTCTGGTTTTATCAGCCCTTCGCTCACAAGCGCCTGTTTGCAGGTTTTTACCGATATAATTGAAGTTTTTCTTAATAAGAATTCACCGTCTGCGTAGTTTTCAAATAGCAGCGAGCCATATACTTCGGGATCCAGTCCGGCTTGTGTTAGCGTTTTTTGAAAATAAGCTTGCTTAATTCCGACTCGGTAAAGGCCTTGTTCTTTCAAAGTGGTGAGATAATCCTTTACGAGGTCCATTAAAACCTTTTCGGTTTCAACCTGAGAAAAGGGAAAATTGCCATGGCTGTCCCTTTCCATTAAGAGGCCCTCCTGGAAAAAGGCCGGAATATCGTTAAACAGATCGTCATCCCGTGCATTCCAGAGCGTAAATGACGCATCCTCTCTTGAACGCTGGGCAAGTCGCCTTAAATAATCTAATTTTTCCTCAAGCAGCGCAAAGGCCGAATGGAAATCCTTATCGTGAGTCCGATTGTAGTCGGCGATGATGGTGTTCAGTTTAATAATAAAAACCTGAATTTCGTTAATGAACTCCAGGACACCTTCCGGGATGACGATCACACCGTAGTTTTTACCAGCCGCAGCGCGACGGAGAATTCCATCGCAAATTACGCGGGATAGATGGCGCAGGGTCATGCCGTACGCATGGTAATCGACGCTGCCTTTCTTCCGGGCCTTCTTAAGCCTTTTTTCGTCGATATAGTCCGCCAGGTCTTCTCCGATCAGCGTCAGATTGGCATGCGTTTGCAAAGCAACCTCAAGTGCCAGGTGACTGGCTACCCGGCCCATGACTTTGCAGATGTGCCAATATTTGACATCTGAGCTGCTATCGGTGCACAGATTGCTGATTGAATTGGAAAATGCCCGCGCGGCGGTGTGGAATCCAAAAGACATGGCACACAGGACGTTTCCATTGTCGTCTCTGACCTGGATATCGCCGTCAATCGTCTTGGGGACACCGATCACCTGAACGCCGTCGTCAAACATCTCTTGGGCTAAAAAGGCGGCATTGGTGTTGGAATCATCGCCGCCCACGATAATCAAAGCATCCAATTTGAGCTTTTTACAGGTCTCCCGGGATAGTTTCATCTTTTCTCGGGTGTCGATTTTGGTCCGGCCGGTTTTGATCATGGTAAAACCGCCTAGATTGCGATAGGCATCAACCAAATCATCATTGAGATTAATTGCTTCATTTTCGATGATTCCATCGGGTCCGATCAGAAATCCATAGACCTTGGATTTGCTGTTGGCTTTTTTAACCGCATCATAAAGACCGGCGATGACGTTATGCCCGCCGGGGGCGGGTCCGCCTGAAAAGACAATACCGATGTTGCGCTGCTTACAATAGTCCCGGGCAAAGGCTTCAGCGGCCGTTTTAAGGCCGACGATCTTCTGAACCTTATTATCGATAATATAAGGCAACTGCTTCGCAGCTTCCTTATGTACCGTGAACTTAAACTGATCTGTTTCTTTAAGAAGCGTATATTTTTTGGAAAGGGCCGCACATGTTGGAGGCAAATACCGCCTTCTTTCAAGCAACTCAGTACTCAGATCGCCGGTGACCCGCATCACCGCCGGGTTTTTAAGTAATTTATTCATATTTAGGTCGCCTTTGACTATCATATATCCTCCCTATATCAATCAAATGCAAAATTCATATCATCTTAAACCTGAACTCATACCTGGCCCTTAGCATTATTGTCAAGTTTATTCAGTAATTTGGCTATTATCGATCTTGAAAAGAGCTTACCCATATGTGTCGATCACTATAGTAAGGAAGAAAAAGATCAGAGCGAAAAGCCCCAATAGATCAGATGGTTTTCCAGAAGTCTAAGTAGAAAAGTTTATAAAATATGGTCTAAGAAAAGGCGAGTGTCTTCATGGTCGGGATTTTCCATGATTTTTTTTGGGGGATTATCTTCAATGATCCCTCCGTCCCCCAGGAAAATGATTCGATCCGCAACTTCCCTGGCAAAACCCATCTCATGGGTGACGACCAGCATCGTCATTCCTTCCTCCGCCAGTCTTTGCATCACACTGAGGACTTCACCGATCAATTCAGGATCCAAGGCCGACGTGGGTTCGTCAAAAAGCATGATCTTGGGCTCCATGGCCAGGGAGCGCGCGATGGCCACCCGCTGCTTCTGCCCCCCGGATAACTGGTCGGGATAATAATCTTTCTTTTCGATCATGCCCACCCAGCTCAATAGCTCCTCCCCCCTGGCAACGGCAGTTTTGCGATCTTCTTTCTTAACGATGACCGGTCCCTCGATGACGTTATCGATAATCGTCCGATGGGGAAACAGATTAAAATCCTGGAAAACCATTCCCATATGGGTGCGGATCTCGATGATTCTTTTTCTGACTTCGGCGGTCCGTTTTTGCCCGATGGGCAATTCCAATCCATCGATAAGGACATAGCCGGATTGGGGTTCTTCCAACCAGTTCAGGCATCTGAGAAGCGTGCTCTTACCCGACCCGCTGCGGCCAATGATCACAACCACCTCCCCCGGCATAACATTCGTGGTGATGCCGTCCAAAACCAGGAGGTGTTGAAAGTATTTCTTAAGGTCCTTGATAATAATAATTGGCTCCATAATTAGGTCCCTCACTCCAATCCTGAGATCCAAAGAGAATTTGATTCGAAACAGACCCGCTTGTCACCTGAAGCATGGCCGACGCGTTTCTGGCCGACGACTAAAATCGGTGGTTAAGCTGATCGCTGACCGTTAATGCCCCATTCCAGCTGCTTTTCTTGTGCCTTTAGCCAGACGACTCTCCAGCCGGGACTGGAAATACTGAAAAAATATGGTAACCAGCCAGTAAAAAAGACCCGCAATAATCAGCGTCTCCATGCTCTTGAAATTCTGCCTGCCGATCTTTACGGCTCTGAAGAAGAGCTCCCACACGCCCAAAAAGTTCACCAGGGCCGAGTCTTTGAGCATGGCGATAAATTCATTGCCGGTGGGGGGAATAATGAGTCGCAGCGCCTGGGGCAAAACCACGCGCTTCATCAGCTGGGCATAGGTCATTCCCAGGGAATGGGCCGCCTCGATCTGGCCCCGGCCGATGGCCTGGATGCCGGCCCTGAATATCTCGGTCATATAGGCCCCATAGTTGACGCCCAGGGCAATAATCCCGGCCGGCACCGCACTAATTACAATTCCCATTTGAGGAAGACCGAGATAGATCACGAATATTTGAACAATCAGCGGCGTGCCCCGGATGACGGAGATATAGAAGGTCGCGACGCCATAAAAGATCGGGTTTTTGGAAAGCCTGCCAAGGGCACCGAAAAGGGCTAAAACGCATGCAGAAACAATCGAAAGAATTGAGACATAAACCGTTGTTCCCACCCCTTGCATGATAAAGGGCAGGTATTTCCACATGAACTTAAAATCGAGCTTAAACTGATAGAAGAGAACGATCAGACCCGCAAATATCAGGACCCACACCAAAGCGACCCACAGGACAAATTTTGTTTTGGCCTTGCGGGCCGCTTCGATGTGTTTCAGCTTTATTTCAGTGACCCCGATGTCTTGAGCCTTGGCTTGAGCATCAGCGGTGGGTGTCATAAGCACCTCTTATCATAGATGTAATTTGAAGTGGGCTTTACTTGGTTTTCTTGGTCACCTCGAAGCCGAACCATTTCATCGAAAACTTGGTCAGGGTGCCATCCTTGTGCATGGCCTGGAAGATTTCGCCGACTTTTTTTACCAGATCGGCACTTCCGGCGCGGGCCTTATCAGCGGCCGCCGCAAGGGGTTCGTAATAAACCGGCTCTCCAACAACCTTGATCGGTATGCCTTTTTTGCTGGCCTCCTGGATAACGAATCCCGAGGTTAGGACACCATCAATCCTGACCCCATCGCCAAGGGCCAGATCTTGAACGGCCTCCATATCGGTTGTGTAAATTCTAATCTTTTTTACATCTTTGACCTGATAGACGATCTTCTCCCCACCACCAATGCCGAGCGTCTGTTTCGGATCCAGATAGGTCTCATAGGTGGTACCTGATCCCAAACCGACGGTCTTGCCGCTAAAATCAGCCAGGGTTTTGATCGTGGTGTTATTTTTGTGAACACCGAATTGGGCGGGTGTGTAGTAGTATGGTGTAGAAAAATTAACGACTTTGGATCTTGCGTCGGTAATCGTCATACTACCGATACTTAGATCCCAGCGGGCGCCCCATTTGCCGGCCACAATCAAGTCCCAGTCCGGGGTAACGAACTTGACTTTTACGCCCATTCGTTTGGCCACTTCCTTGGACACATCGATATCGAAGCCATCCAGTTCCCCCTTGTCATTCAAAAAGCTCTGGGGAGCATAATTGGCGTCGGTGGATACCACCAGTTCGCCCTTGGATTTAATATCCTCCAGAACACCGGCATATAGCGGTAAAGAGGTCCAAAAAAGAAACAGTACCGCCGACAAAATCAACGAAATGAGAAATCTTTTTCGATTCATTTTACGCCTCCTTTTCCTAGTTGTCGCCAAATTTTAATGTATACGCTAATTGGATGGAATGGTACGGTTAGAATTAAATCCCCTGGATAATGCAATCATCTGCACTGATTCATAGTCGAGGAGTTAATGAATGTCAAGAGTAAAGCGGATCAGTGTGGTGCAATGCTTCAATTTGCAATTTAATCGAGGTATTTTAACAAGCAAAGGTAATAGGATGTTGTGTTTTCTTGATCAAACCATCGCTTTCAACTTTAATTTGAAACCCGATTTAATAATCATACTTAAATAGACGCATTTCCCCACATCTTGTATCCAAACCACTAAAATTATACCGTAACTTGTGTTTTTTCTTTACAAGCCGCCCGCATCCTGCTATGATTCTTCAGTGAAATTTATGACCATTTTCCTATCATCTTGCAAGCCAAAATTTGCCTGAAATAGGGTTCGGCAGGCATATTGAAGGCTTTTTTTAGAAATGGACATTTGTCTTTTATTATTAAAAATAACTCCAATGAAGATCAGCTCATCTTGTCATCGATCTGGGGAGATCTGCGTATATGAAATTAAAAAAGCTTGAAGTATCTGGATTCAAATCCTTTTATGATAAAGCCAACATTGAATTTCCGCGGGGCATCTCTGCGGTTGTGGGGCCCAATGGTTGCGGCAAAAGCAATGTCATTGACGCGTTAAGATGGGTCATGGGAGAACAAAGTGTCAAACAACTGCGCGGCAAATCAATGGAGGATGTAATTTTCTCGGGTGCCAATGGAAAACCGCCGCTGAACATGGCCGAAGTCTCTTTGACCCTGTCAAACGAAAACGGAGACAGCCCCGAGGAGCTCAAAGAATTTACTGAAATCAACCTCACCCGGCGCCTCTACCGATCCGGAGAAAGCGCCTATTATTTGAACAAACAACCCTGCCGGCTGAAGGACATCCACAATGTCTTCTGGGGTAGCGGACTGGGATCAAAGTCTTATGCCGTCATCCAGCAGGGCAGAATTGGCGCCATTACCGATGCGAACCCGGAAGAACTGCGCTTTTTTGTCGAGGAAGCCGCCGGGGTTACCCGCTATAAAAACCGCAAAACCGAAGCGTTGCGCAAAATCGAAGTAACCAAAAACAATCTTTTACGCGTAACAGACATTATTTCAGAAATTAAACGGCAAATGGCCAGCCTGAAACGCCAGGCCCGCAAAGCAGAAATCTACAACAACTACCAGAAACAGATCAAAGCCTTCGAGATATGCCTCGGCTCGCATTATTATGAGACGTATGCCAGCCGGATTCAGGAAACCGATGCCCTGTTAAGCGAATTGCAGGATTTAGATATCAGTCATACGACAGAGATTAAAAAGCTGGATGCCTCGGTTGAAGAGATCAAACTCAAGCGCTGGCAGAAAAATCAGGAGATATCCGAACAAAAATCAAATCAATTCGAAACCCAGCGCAACATCGACCGTGTGGAGAATGACCTGGTCCATTTGCGTCAGGAGATCGAAAG
>JASFGZ010000250.1:0-6969 GCA_050123495.1 Desulfobacterales bacterium | reverse complement strand
CGCCTGGCCGAAAACCAGATGACGTGGTGGGAGCTTGAATATTTTGCGGTAGGATGTTTCAAGTGATTTAAAAAAAAGCCCGCTGATTATCGGCAGCATTAAAAAATTGATCGCCTTAAAAGATCCGTAGGCATCCGGGTTGATGACATGGGTCTTAATCCATTTCTTCGAAACGAAAGGAATGATATGATTTATTTCTTCCGCAAGAATTTCCGAAATATTGCCGGCCCAGGCGAAATTGGAGACCAAAAATCCTTTGACCAAATCAAAAATCAGAACACTTAAAGTGGTAAAAGGAATGATTGAAAGCAAAAAAACAAACGACACCGATAAAGACAGCGTTACACAGTCATCCTTGTCAAATTTATTTAAAGAGGCGGATAACAGATTATACCCCGGAATGCTTAAATGCATGACCCGTGTTTTCATCATCAATCCCGGCAGGTTTCCAGTCTGGTCCCCCCGTCTCCCTTCGAATGTATTGCAGCCAATCCTAAGTTTCCATGAGTTCAGCTGTTAGGTCTTCGCGAACATCATAAGCTAGAGATTTTATTTTGGGGAAAAGGTCGACGAGAATTTTTTTTGATTTTTCGATGCTGCTGATCGCTTGAAACATCTTGGAGTTTTCGGCCTTGGTCAGATCCAGCTCTCCGCTAATTTCGTCAATGTCATCCAGTATGAAATCCAGTTCGTTGATGACTCGCAAAAAATCCTGAGTCTCCATGGTTGTCCTCCTTTTTTTGAATCCCCCTTACCAGAAAAATTATCGGCAACCACAGGAAAAACTTGAGCTTTTTTTATTTCATAATCCGGGAATCCGGATGCTTTTTCACCCACTCCTGCCATTTGGTGTCCTGGGAGGAAAGCTTGGGCAGCCATCTTTTAAAATACACGCCCTGGATGCCCATCAGCCCCTTTTTGTATGGATACCACAGCGATCCGGTTTCTCTATCATACAATACAAAAGTGCGGTCATAGGTCCAGCCGGAAGGTACCAGAGTTAAATTGCGGCCATCGATCTGGCGGCTGTACACAGCCGCTAAGTCTACAAGCGGTCAGTAAGCCGCCGTGATGGGTTTTTCACCGATAAAGCTGTTTGCAATTTCATGGCGCCAGAGTTTTGATATTGCATAGGCGTTTGCACGGTCCCCTTCTGCAATGCCGATGATACGTTCGTTGCGCCGCACGCCGGCGTTATCTCCACTAAAATCTGAATCATCAAGGGGCGTAAATGCATTCCGCCCGATTCCGTGTTGAAATCGATGGGGTTTAAACCCAATGGTCACGGCCTGGCTAATGTCCCAGCGTTCTCCATGCCAATCCACAATGTATGTCTTGCCTTTTTCCCCGATAACCTTGGAAAATGCCTCGCTCAAAACAATAGCAAAGATGATCCCGAACATTACAATTTGTAATATTATGATTTTTTTGAACATATTGGCTCTCCTGGAATATAGTATGGTTTTGATTTGTATTGGTTTTAACCTGGAAGTGAGTCGGCTAAGCTTTAAAATGCTTACAGATCCTAAAATTGCTTTCCACATAGATTTGTGCTTTAACAGCAAACTGTTCCGATGCTTTTTCATGGGTGGAAGGAGAGTGATGTGGCAGACAGGATAAATTTTGATCCGGCCCGCATGGCAGCCCGACTGGCCCGGGTGGCAGAGGTTGAAGTAAAAACCAATGAAGTAATCGCAGCCTATACTTCATACAAAATCGGCGGCCCTGCCGCGGTCTGGGCTGCTCCCAAAACCGAGGCTGGCATCGGGGAGGTGCTCACAATCGTACATACAGCAGAAGTGCCGCTTTTTATCCTCGGACTCGGTTCGAATTTGCTCGTTTCAGACAAAGGCTGGCCGTGGGTCACGCTGTATCTGGGCACCAACATTAGCGGATGGAGCTTCGAGGGCACGGATGCCACCGCCCTGGCAGGTACGCCTCTGCTTGGCCTGATCCGGGTTGCCGTTGAAAAGGGTCTGGGAGGCATGGAGCTGATGGCTGGAATCCCCGGTGGCGTTGGCGGTGCGCTGCGGATGAATGCAGGGGCTTTTGGGCAGGAAATCGAGCAGACAACGGTTGCGGTAAAAGGTTTCCGAATGGACGGCACCCCGTTTGAGGCCGCCAGAAAGGAAATTAATTTCAGCTACCGTCGTGCTACCGATCTGGAACAGGTGGTGATTACTTCCGGTCAATTCCGTTATGAAAAAAAGGATGCCGCTATGTTAAAAGATCGGATGAATGATATCCTATCCCTGCGTGCACAAAAACAGCCGCTTAATTATCCTTCCTGCGGCAGTGTTTTCAAACGCCCACCGGGTTATTATGCGGGCGCTTTGATCGAAGAAGCCGGCCTGAAGGGCGAACGTATCGGCGGCGCCATGATCAGCCCGAAACACGCCGGATTTATTCTTAATGTCGATAACGCCAAAGCAGTGGATATCTATAAACTAATCCGCCGGATCGAAGCGAAGGTATTCGATAGGTTTGGCGTAAAACTCGACAGAGAAGTAAAATTGATCGGTGAATTTGACGAGTAGAAAATAAATCAAGGTGCTTCAAACCTAATCATCATCTTCCCAGTATATACACTCCACCGGACACGTCTCGATCGCTTCCTCGATACAATCTTCGGGACCGCCTTCGGGCATGATAACTTCGGCTATTTCCTCGGCTTCGTTAAATGCGAAGACTTCCGCACAAAGCTCAACACAGCTCTCGCACCCGATACATTCATCGGCATCAATAACGACTCGCCTCGCCATGGTTCGATCTCCTTGAAATAGTTTGATATTGAAAAGGCTTTTCTGTCGCGATTATTTGAATATTTAAAATAATGTTTTCCAAGGTAATTACAAGGGGTGGACCGATTTTGGATTGCGGATTTTAGATCTGGAAATTATTTTATTGTTGAACACCATGCCGGCCGCAAAAAAAAATGGATGCTTGCTTTCCCTTTGAGCCTTTTATACGGTATCCGGTAAGGTGTATCGTAAGTCAGGTAAATTTTATCAACCTAAGTTGAGCAATTGTCGAGGTCGCTGCAGCTACAAGGAAGATGTTGTTCCGCTATAGTCGCCTATGCGGGACGACGTCTGACGCAGTAGACGCGGTATGATCAGCAATCCCAGAGGGTTTTAAATTTAAAAATAAATCGATAGAATTCTTTGAAAATAAAATAAAATTATTCCTTTTTAAATTTGAAACGCTCAATTTAGGATCAAGTTACCAATGCCGAATACCCAATACCCGGTTCTCAAACGCCATGAAGCTTTTCCATATCTTAGCTATTTTAATTACCCTTTCAGCAGTTTTTAGTTATATCAACCATCGATTTATACGCTGGCCCACCACCATCGGGCTGATGGTCATTGCCCTTCTCGTTTCGCTTGGACTCATCGCTTTGGGGCCATTGGGGTTTGGCTTAAAAGAAGATGCTCGCCTTTTGCTGGACAGCATCGATTTTGATGAAACCTTACTCCACGGCATGCTCAGCTTTTTGCTGTTTGCCGGGGCATTGCATGTCAACCTGACGGATCTGGTCAGACAAAAATACATCATCGGCTTTCTGGCCACCGCTGGCGTCGTCGGATCTACCTTTATTATGGGTTTTACCAGCTGGTGGGTGCTGGGTTGGTTGGGTATCGAACTGCCTTTCATCTACTGTCTTTTATTCGGCGCGCTGATCTCACCCACAGATCCGATTGCGGTGTTGAGCATTCTAAAAAAGGCCAAAGTTCCCGAAAGTCTTGAAACCAAAATTACCGGCGAATCGTTATTCAACGACGGTGTCGCTGTCGTGGTGTTTCTGGTGATTTTGGAGATAGCCACCGGGACTCATGGGGTTACAGCCGCTTCAGTCGCGGGTCTTTTCATAAAAGAGGCGGGGGGCGGATTGGTTTTCGGGCTGTTGATGGGTGCCGTTGCCTATTGGATGCTCAAAAGTGTGGAAAATTACCAAGTTGAAGTATTGATCACCCTGGCCCTGGTAACCGGCGGTTTTGCGCTTGCCGATGCGCTGCATCTTTCCGGTCCCATTGCCATCGTAGTGGCCGGGCTGTTGATCGGGAATCACGGGCGCATGCTGGCCATGTCCGATGATGTTCGGGACCATCTGGACAAATTCTGGGAGCTGGTTGATGAAATCTTAAATGCCGTGCTCTTCGTGCTCATCGGCCTTGAGCTTTTGATTCTCACCTTTAACCGGGCATATATTTTAGCGGGAATCATCCTCATTCCCCTTCTGCTTGCCGCTCGTTTTGTCTGTGTTGGAATTCCGGTGGTAATTCTGAAGCGCTTTCGCACCTTCAGCCCCAATGTTATCAAAATCCTGACCTGGGGTGGTCTGCGGGGCGGCATATCAGTTGCCCTGGCCCTGTCCCTGCCGGCCGGTCAAAACCGTGAAGCCATCCTGGCCGTCACCTATGCGATTGTCGTATTTTCCATCATTGTCCAGGGCCTCACCATTGGAAGGCTGGTTAAAACAAGCGGGGACTGAGTGCTGAGCACTGAGGTTTGGGCGGAAAAGTACAGCGTTTATTATGAAAATGAGGTATTAAGTTTTAGAGAACCAATCGATTAGCTGCCTGGCAATACTAATTGTAGGGGGAATTTGCGGAAGCTTGTCTTTTGAAAACCAGGCAGCTTCAATGATTTCCGAACCATCGATCGTGATATCGCCGTCGGCATGATCGGCGACAAATGCGATCATCAATGAATTCGGAAACGGCCAGGGTTGGCTGCCGAAATACCGGATATTTTTAACCGTTAACCCCACTTCTTCACGGATTTCCCTTTGGACACATTCTTCCAGACTTTCACCCGGTTCCACAAAGCCGGCCAGGACACTGTAAAACGGAAGCTTAAAGCGTTTGTTGCGGGCTAACAGGATCTGATCATTTTTAAGCACGGCAACGATGACAGCCGGGGACAGTCGGGGGTAGTTTACCAAACCGCATTGCGGGCAGATCTTTGCGCGCTCGTCCGTTTTATCCTCTGTGGGATGCCCGCAAACACCACAGTAATGATGTGTGCGGCTCCAGTCCACGAGCTGATTGGCGCGACCTGCAACCCAGATCAGCTCTTCGTCTATCGAACGAAAAAGCGCCCGCAGATCTTTAAATTTAAAATGATCAGCATCCGGCGGCCCGGCAGCTAATTCAGCAGCATAGCAGGGCCGGCTGTCCAGGGTGCCGAAATATTGAGGACGAGCGGGAGAAATATTGCTTTCAGACAGATCGAATGTATCAGGGATGCTATAGGTATCGTTCGTAATTTTTGTCAGCAGTCTGCCTTTGTTAAAAATAAACCAAAGTGCAGATGCCTGCTTGTCGGATGAGGGTTTAAAATCCGGTATGAATTGCATTTGGATATCCTAATGTATCTGTGTATTTCTACGAGGTATTCGTTTGCTATATTTCACTTTGATTTTGAGGCCAGTTTTTCGGCAATAGCCCGAAACCGCCTGGCCTCCCTTTCATTGCCCTGGGCGGTATAGATCCGGCTGACCTTTTCAAAGTAATCGGTTGCGTTGGCCGGAATCTCCTGGGCCAGAGACAGATAAAGCTCCAAAATTTCAGTATTATACAGGCCGGAGTCAAAACAAAGATCTGCGTATCTTTGCTTTATAAATGGGTCCACGCGTGTATGGCAGCTGCTGCACTGATCCATAATCTGCCGGTATACATTGCGGGCGTTGGCCAGCTCGTTCATCGCCTCGTGGGTTTTGGCCAGAGCCCGGGCAACGAGCTCGTTCCAGCCATAGGTTTCCAAAAAATTTCGATAAAATTCTTTTGCAGCGGCAAAGTTTCCGGCGCGGAAAAGCGTCTCCCCCTTCAAGATATAAACAGCAATGGACTCTGTCAGCTCCTCAGGGACGGAGGAAAGAAGCGCTTCAGCCTGATCAAAAGCCTTTCTTTCCCAGAAAATTTCACACAAAAGCTGATAGGCGGGCAGCGCTTTTGGTTGTCTTTCAAGAAAGGCTTCCAACAATTGCTGCGCTTCCGCATGTTTTCCCAGATTCAGATATGCGGTGGCAAGCTCCAGTGGGATAAAGCTGTCGGCAGGCGGATTCTCTTGCATGGCACGAGATAAATAATCGACTGCGATGGTAAAATTTCCCCGATTCAATGCCAGGTAACCGTTTTTAAAATTATCTCCATAGCTTAAATAGTCTCTTTGAACTTCTTTCGGCAAGGTGCCGCACAATGCTCGGAAATATTCGTCCTCATTTCCCGGAGATTCGGGCTTTTGAGCGTCTTGGGCTTCAAGATCTAAATCCGGCAGATCTTCCTTGACGGTCCTGTCCAGCTGGAAATCAAGTTCCTTGAGCTTAAGTTCCAGGTCTTTTTTTTTATCCGGTTTCTCGGTAAGCTCTTGGGCCAGGATATATAGTTCGCGGGCATCGTCATAAAAGCCGGACTCCATCAGATCATCGGCATTCTGCTCGTGCCCCAATGCCAGTTCTTCTTTAGTCCGGAAAATTTTTTCCTGAAGCCTGGTTTTTAACTCATAATTTTGTGGCGTTGTTTTTTCCAGCTTGTCCAAAGCCCGCTCGTATTCGATCTTGGCTTTGCCCCACAAATCGAACGAAAATAACTCATCACCCTTCTGTTCATGCGCCTCAGGGGTCTTGCCTGAAAATATTTTTAAAATGGACATTGTATTTCTCCCGCGGCTATTCAGAACGCCTAATTTAATGAGAAGCAATCGGACCAGCCGGAGGTTAAAATATACGATTAAATTAGTGCTAGGATACTAGAATTATATTCGAGAAAAAACCTAGTGAAATAAGCTAGTATGTAAATATTACCCTAGAAGTGTGAGAGCTGACAAAAGAAAAAGGCACCTAGCATGGGGATGCCTTTTTAAAAATCTGCTTCCTTTATAACATACCGAATTTATGTATAATTGTCTACCTCCCAGGTACGATAATCCGCGAGTCCGGCTTTTCGATTTGGCCTTTTTGTTGTT